>CANJSR010000235.1 GCA_947476855.1 Acetobacteraceae bacterium | reverse complement strand
AGGGCGTGAAGATCAACGACAAGCACATCGAGGTGATCGTTCGCCAGATGCTGCAGAAGGTCGAGATCCTCGAGCCCGGCGACACGACCTTCCTGGCCGGGGAGCAGGTGGACCGCACCGAGTTCGACCAGGTGAACCGCAAGCTGCCCGAAGGCGACCGCGTTGCCACGGCGATGCCGGTCCTCCAGGGCATCACCAAGGCGTCGCTGCAGACCAACAGCTTCATCTCAGCCGCGTCCTTCCAGGAAACGACCCGCGTGCTGACCGAGGCCGCGACCGCCGGCAAGACCGACAACCTGATGGGGTTGAAGGAAAACGTGATCGTCGGACGGCTGATCCCGGCCGGCACGGGGGCGGTGATGAACCGCCTGCGGGCCATCGCCGCCGGGCGCGACCAGCGCAACCTCGCCGGGGCCGAAACGCCGCGGATCACCGGGGATGTGCCGGCCGCCGAATAACCCTCGGCAGGCTACCGATCGCAGGGCCAGGAACCACACGGTTCCTGGCCCTGTTCGTTTCCGACCACGCTCCTACGTGACTGACCGATGAGCACAGACGAAAGCGGCCGGGGATCGATCGCCAGCCGGACCGCCAAGGGCGCCGGATGGGTCATCGCGTGGCGACTGGCCACGCGGAATATCGGGCTGCTCAGCACGCTGGTTCTCGTGCGGCTGCTGGACCCGACGGATTTCGGCCTGATCGCCCTGGCGACCGGCTTCATCGCCGCCGCGGAAGCGCTCTCCTCGGTCGGCGTCGCCGACGCGCTGATCCGTGAACGCAAGCCCGATCGCGCGATGTACGACACGGCCTTCACCCTGTCCGTCCTGCGCGGCCTGCTGACGGCGGCCCTGATCCTGGGGTTCGCGGTCCCCGTCGCCAGCTTTTTCTCCGAGGACCGGCTGGTGCCGATCATGCTCGCTTTGTCGATCGGCATGATCATCACGTCCTTCGAGAACATCGGCATCGTCGATTTCCGCCGCGACCTGGCCTTCCACAAGGAGTTCCAGTTGCAGGTCTGGTCACGCCTCGCCAGCGTCGCCACGACCATCACGATGGCATTCATCCTCCGCGACTACTGGGCCCTGATCGTCGGGCCGCTGGTCGGGCGCGTGATCCGGGTGATCCTGAGCTACGTCATGTCGCCCTATCGGCCGCGCTTCTCCCTGACCGCCTGGCGGCAGCTCGCGGGCTTCTCCCTCTGGACCTGGGGCGTGGCGGTGCTGGTCCAGGCGCGCGACCGATCGGACCACGCGATTGTCGGCCGCATCCTCGGCACCGACGCGGTAGGGACCTACGCGGTGGGGCATGAGGTCGGGACCCTGACCACGACCGAACTGGTGGAACCGCTGAACCGGGCGTTGTTTTCCGGCTTCGCCTCCCAACAGGAGTCGCCAGACAAGCCGGGGGTCATGTTTCTCGCCGCGATCGGCGTGTCGGCGGTCATCGTGCTGCCGGCGGGCGTCGGCATCTCGATGATTGCCCACCCGCTCGTGCATCTCATCCTCGGCGCGCAATGGACCGGCGTGATCGGCGTGATCGAGATCATTTCGGTTGTCAGCACTCTCAGCATGCTGACCTCGATCGGCAGCGCCTATCTGACCGCGACGGGCGGCGTCCACACGACGTTCTGGCTGCTCCTGCAATCTTTCATCGTGCGAGTTCCGCTGATGATCGCCTGCATCACGCAATGGGGATTGGTTGGCGCCGCCATCGGGGCGGGCCTGTCCCTGGCCATCGACCAATGCGTCAGCCTGTGGGTCGTCCTGCCGCGCATCGAGGTCCAGACCAGACAGGTCGTTGCCACCCTGTGGCGCCCGGTCACCGCGAGTGCCGCGATGGCTGCCGCGCTGCTGCCAGCCGGCCTGGCCTGGACCCCTTCCCCGGACCCGACAACCATGGGCCTGATCCTCGATCTCGGCACCAGGAGCCTGACCGGCGCGGCCGTCTACCTCATGACCATGACCGCGCTGTGGTTTCTGGTCGGGCGGCCCAGCGGAGCGGAACGTCACATCCTCACCATGATCCGGACCCGTCTGCGCCGTACCTGACCACCCACTGGGCCTCCCCGCCAACCCGCGCTATCGTTGCCGGGACACGCATCGCGCCGATGGGCGCCAAAGGGGGAAACCGATGGCCAAGATCATCCTTGCCGACAACCCGCTGAACGACCTGGCCGTGGCGCGCGACCTCGCGCCGCCCGATCTCGACATGGTCATCGCCCGCCATGGCTCTCCGGAGTTCAAGGCCGCTTTGGCGGACGCCGTCTGCCTGGTCGGATTCGGCGATGGCACGATGGACGATGCCTTCTACAAGGCAGCGCCCAACCTCAAGCTGATCCAGTTGCTCAGCGCCGGCTACGACCGTTGCGACCTCGAATCCGCCCGTCGCGCCCGCGTGCCGATCTGCAACAATGGCGGCGCGAACTCCACCGCCGTGTCGGAACACGCGATCCTGCTGATGATGGCCGTGTGCCGCCGGATCGTCTGGCAGCATGAAAATGTCGCCGCCGGCCGCTGGCGGGGCAACAATGTCGAGGACGTGAAGCTCTACGAACTCAAGGGCCGCACCCTGGGCATCGTCGGCCTTGGCACCATCGGCAAGAAGACCGCCAGGCTGGCCAAGGCGTTCGGCATGAACGTCCAGTACTACGACGTGAACCGCCTGACGGAAGACCAGACCGACTCCCTCGGCGTCCGCTTCTCCCTGCTGGCCGAACTGCTGCGGACGTCCGACATCGTGTCGCTGCACGTGCCGCTGCTGCCGTCCACGCGCCACATGATCGGCGCGCGGGAACTGAAGATGATGAAGCCGACCGCCTATCTGGTGAACACCTGCCGCGGGCCGGTCGTCGACGAAACCGCCCTGATCGAGGCCCTGGGCAACGGCACCATCGCCGGCGCTGGCCTGGACGTCTTCGACCAGGAGCCGCCGCCCGCCGACAATCCGCTGTTCCGGATGAACAACGTCGTCCTGACCGCCCACATGGCCGGCCCGACCTGGGACAACCAGTTCACCCGGTTCCGCAATGCCTTCGACAATTGCCAGCGGGTGGTCCGCGGCGACAAACCGCTCTGGGTCGTGCCAGAGCTGCGGGAGCTGACCGAGGGATGATCCACCTCAGCGAAAAAGGCGCCGACTATCTGGGGCGGGTCCGCGCGCTCGGGCCCGCCATCGACGCGGCCGCCGATGAGATTGAGACGCGCCGGGACCTGCCACCCGACCTGTTCGCCGAACTGCGCTCCCAGAACCTGTTCCGCCTGGTACAGCCGGTGGATTACGGCGGGGTCGAGCTGGACCCCCCGTCCCTGGTGCAGGTGATCGAGGAAGTCGCGAGCCACGATGCCTCCGTCGCGTGGTGCGTCGGGCAGACGAATATCTGTGCCATCACCTCGGCGTTCCTGGAGCCTTCGGTCGCGCGCGACATCTTCGGCCCCGACACCGGTATCCTCGCCTGGGGGCCGGGGCCTGGTCAGGCCCGGGCGGTGCCCGGCGGGTATCGTGTCAGCGGCAATTTCGATTTCGCCAGCGGCTCCCGCCTCGCCTCCTGGCTCGGCGCCCATGTGCCGGTGATCGAGCCGGACGGATCGCGCCGCCTGGGATCGAACGGCAAGCCCATCACCTACACGATGTTCATCCCCAAGGATCAGATCCAGGTGCGCGACACCTGGCAGGTCATGGGGCTGCGCGGCACCGGCAGCGACAGCTACACGCTGGATGACCTGTTCGTGCCGGAGGCCTATACGCTCGCGCGCGATCCGAACCGGAAGCCTAACGTTTCTGGCAGACTCTATGTATTTACGCCGAGCATGCTGTATTCGTCGAGTTTTGCGGGGATTGCGCTGGGGATTGCGCGGCGGTTCATGGACTCCTTCGTCCACGACATGCGCGACACGACTCCCCGTGGGGCCAGCCGCACCCGCGGCGAAAGCCACGTCATGCAGGCCCATATCGGCATGAATGAGGCTCGGCTTCGCTCCGCACGTCTGTTTTTGCTCGATTCCGTCAGCGAGATTTGGCTGGAGGCGGAAAAGACAGGCGTGGTGACACAGGACCAGCTTGTGACGATCCGCATGGCATCCACCTGGGCGATCCAGTCGGCGCGAGAGGTCGTGGCGACCCTGTATGGCGCGGCCGGCGCCCTGGCGATCTTCAACTCCCGTCCGTTTGAGCGGCGGTTCCGCGACATCCATACGGTGACGCAGCAAATCCAGGGCCACCCCGCGCATTTTGAAACCATCGGCCAGATCCTGCTGGGGCGGGAACCTGACCGTCCGATGTTCACGTTCTGAGGCGTTCCGACATGACCTCTCCCCTGATCGCGCGGGATGCCGCAGCCTCCATGCCGTTGGAGGCTGGGCGCCTATCGTCCTTGATGAAACGGCACGGCACGATGGAGCTGCGCTGGTACGCGCCGAAAGGCAGCGACCCGCAGGTCCCGCACGACAAGGATGAGGTCTATGTCGTCGTGTCCGGCAGCGGCTGGTTCCGGTGCGGGGACCAGCGCGTTCCGTTCAACCCTGGCGACGCCCTGTTCGTGCCCGCGCACGAAACGCATCGGTTTGAGGATTTCACCCCCGACTTCGCGACCTGGGTGATCTTCTACGGCCCGACCGGCGGCGAAAGCCCGTAGGGCAACAGGCCGGCGCGGAACAGGAACTCCCGCGCCGGAGGAACCAGCGCGTCGCCCAGGTCCGCGACAAACGCGGCGATCGCGTCCGTCCCGACCACCATCAGCGGATCGTATTCGGTGTTGGCCCGCGCGCGGTGGGCGTCCTTGATCGCGGCGCCCGACAGGGCCGTGTCAAGCATGATCCCCAGGTCGGTGACCCGGCTGCCGGGGTGCTCGACCGCCACGAACGGGCGGGGTTCACCGACCTGGTCGACGGTCAGGCCGAGTTCCTCGGTCAGTTCGGTGATGATCTGTCCAATCAGGTCGATGCTGCCGTCCGAACGCAGCGCGTGATGGTCGACGCTGCCGGCGGGGGGCAGTTGCCACAGGCCGGCCTGATAGACCGCGCCTGCGGGCCGCCGCCCGATCACGATCCCATCCGCGCATTGCACCACGCCGCAGACCGCGAGGGGACGGAGATTCAGCAGATCCTCCAGCGCCGGATCGTCCATCTGGGCGACGATGCGGCGGAACTCGGTCATGTGGCCGGTGATTTCATGGGGCGTGATGCGGTCGGCGCTGAACACCTGGCCGTTGAACAGCTTGCCCGCCCCGCCCTCGGCCACACGGCGGATCGCGACCTGCCACAGATGCTCCACCGCCGCGTCAATGTCGGGCCGCAAGGGGGGCATCGGCGTGGTGACCCGTACGCGGACGTCGGCCGCGATCTCATGCACCAGAAAGCCAGACAAACGTATGCTCCTGTTCCCGGGGGTGTTTGTTCCGTCGGCTGGCCCTGGATCGGAAGAATATACCCCCGCGGGGATCGCACGGAGAACAGGGAAATATCCCGAACAATCGTGTTTGCGTTGGTCGCGGGAAGGGTCAATACCACCTCCAGACACGGCCTTCGAACGGAGCAATACCATGAGCCACAGCCATGATCATGACCATGGGGACGGGCATCACCACCACCATCACGACGACGCCCCGCCGGCGCCGGGCACGATCGATTGGCGGCTGAATGGGGTGCGGGTGATCAAGGGCGACCAGCTCGACACCAACACCGCGCAGACCCCCGGCATGAACCGCGCCGCCGCGATCAACGCCGCTCGGGTCGGCGCGCAGAAGATCTGGGCCGGCACCGTCAGCATCTATGCCAACGCCAAGACCGGCGCCCATCACCACGGCGCGCTGGAAAGCGTGATCTACGTCGTGAAGGGCAAGGCCCGCATGCGCTGGGGTGAGAAGCTGGAATTCGTTGCCGAAGCCGAAGCCGGCGACTTCATCTTCGTCCCCCCCTATGTCCCGCACCAGGAAATCAACGCCAGCACGGATGAGACGCTGGAATGCGTCCTGGTCCGCAGCGACAACGAAGCCGTCGTGGTGAACCTGGAGATCGAACCAGTCGAAAAGCCGGAAGCGGTCTTCTGGGTGGACCCGATCCACAAGCACCCCTGAACCAGTCGCCTACTTCAGGCGACTGGTGGCGCGCAGGGTTGCCCAGGGGGATCAACATGCGGCTGCGCGCGAAACCTAGACTCGGCACTTGAGCGGAAAGCAAATGCGGCGGAAACTGCTCCTCGACAAGACAAGGAGGAGCAGTCATGCCCGAGAGCCCCGCCGACAAGGCCATGTTCGCCGACAGCCAGACACGCCTGCCGTTGAACGGCATCACCGTGCTGGACCTGACACTCGCCCGCGCGGGGCCCACTGCGGTGCGCCACTTCGCCGACTGGGGCGCCAACGTCATCCGGATCGAGCCCCCGGCCTCGGACGGTGAAGACGTCGCCGGCCGTCGCCATGGCTTCGATTTCCAGAACCTGCACCGCAACAAACGCGCGATCACGCTGAACCTGAAGTCGCCCGAAGGCCATGCCGCCTTCATGAAGCTGGCGAAGACGGCCGACGTGATCCTCGAGAACATGCGCGCCAACGTGAAGCACCGCCTGAAGGTGTCCTATGACGATGTGAAGGCGGTGAACCCGCGCATCGTCTACGGCAGCATCTCGGGCTTCGGGCAGGACGGCCCCTACGGCCCCCGCGCCGGCGTCGACCAGATCGCGCAGGGCATGGGTGGCCTGATGACCATCACCGGCGAACCCGGCCGCGGCCCGATGCGCGTCGGCATCCCCATTGATGATCTCACCGCCGGCAACCTGCTCGCGCTCGGCTGCATGATGGCGCTGTGGGACCGGGAGAAGACGGGCGTTGGCCGCTGGGTCACGACCTCGCTGCTCGAAGCGCAGATCTTCATGCTCGACTTCCAGGCCAGCCGCTGGCTGATGGAGCAGGAAGTCGCCGGCCAGGCTGGCAACGACCACCCGACGGGCATCCCGACCGGCGTGTTCCCGACCGCCGACGGCCACATCAACATCGCCGCCAGCTCGTCGCGCATCTTCACTCGCTTCTGCGAGGCGATCGGCAAGAAGGAATGGCTGGAGCGGGAAGACTGGAAGACCCAGGTCGGCCGCAGCAAGGATCGCAAGGCGATCAATGCCGCGATCGGCGAAATCACCGCGACCAAGCCGTCGGACCATTGGATCGAATTGCTTGAAACCAACGGCATCCCCTGCGGCCCGATCTACACGATCGACCAGGTCTTCGCCGATCCGCAGGTCAAGCACCTCGGCATGGCGACGAAGATGACCAGCCCCTATGTCGGGGAAGCGGAAGTCGTGGCCTCCGCCATCAACATCTCCGGCTACAACAAGGGCATCCGCCTGCACACGCCCGATCCTGGAGAGCACCAGGCCGAAATCATGAAGTCGGTCGGCTACTCGGATGAGGAAATCGCCGACCTTCGCAAGAAGGGCGTGATCTGATGCTGGAGAAGACGGGCGTCACCGAGTTCGCGAACGGCCGGATGCTGGCCGAACGCGACGGCGGGGTCGGCATCATCACCTTCAACCAGCCCGAAAAGCGCAACGCCATGTCCATCGAGATGTGGGAAGGGCTTTCGGACATCCTGGACGGGTTCGCTGCCGACGACACGATCACCTGCGTCGTCATGCAAGGGGCTGGCGACAAGGCGTT
>CANJSR010000234.1 GCA_947476855.1 Acetobacteraceae bacterium | reverse complement strand
GTCCTCGTCCACCATCATCGTGCCCGGCAGGTCCTGGAAACTGGACAGGACCTGGACCCGGACGCGTTCGTTCATCGCCAGCTCGACACTGCGGGTCTGCAGGACCTTGGCGCCCACCGAGGCGAGTTCCAGCATTTCCTCATAGCTGATCTTATCGAGCTTCCGCGCTTTCGGCACGATGCGCGGATCGGTCGTGTAGACGCCGTCGACGTCGGTATAGATGTCGCAACGATCTGCCTTCAGCGCGGCGGCCAGCGCCACGGCCGAGGTATCGGACCCGCCGCGCCCCAGCGTCGTGATGCGGCCATCCGGCGCGATTCCCTGGAAGCCAGAGACGACCGGCACCTGGCCCGCCTTCATGCGGCGGATCAGTTCATCGCCCTCGATCCCCTGGATGCGGGCCTTGCCGTGGGCGGTGTCGGTGTGGATCGGGATTTGCCAGCCCTGCCAGGACCGCGCCTCGACCCCGATGGTCTGGAGCGCGATCGACAGCAGGCCGGTGGTGACCTGTTCGCCGGTGGCGACGACCGTGTCGTATTCCCTTGCGTCGTGCAGGGGCGACAGTTCCGTGCAGAACTTCACGAGTTGGTTGGTCGCGCCCGACATGGCGGAGACCACGACCGCGACCTCGTTGCCGGCGTCAACCTCCCGCTTCACCCGCTGGGCGACGTTGCGGATGCGGTCGAGGTCGCCGACGGACGTGCCGCCGAATTTCATCACTATACGGGCCATGAAGCGGGGATCGGTTGCCAGTTGTCTGTACGGCGCCACACATACTGGCCACCGGGCACAGGGGCAAGGCGCATGACCGCCGCCCTGCCGTGCGCGGAGGGAGGCCGTGGCGGGGATGCTTGCCTCGGGCCGGGGGGGCAGGGTAAGGTTGGAACATTATGCGAACCGCGTTGCCCGTTCCCCGTCGAGCCTGCTCCGGACCCGATGGCCGGGGTGGGGGCTTGTGGCACCGGCCTGGGGGTATCCCCCCTCACCCCGGCCCTCTCCCGCAAGGGGAGAGGGGGCGGGGTGGCGCCGACAACGCTCCCTCCCCCCTTGCGGGGGAGGGTCGGGGTGGGGGGTCTCGTGGCACCGGCCTGGGGGGTATCCCCCCTCACCCCAGCCCTCTCCCGGAAGGGGAGAGGGGGCGTGGTGGCGCCGACAACGCTCGCTCCCCCCTTGCGGGGGAGGGTTGGGGTGGGGGGGCTCGCGGCATTGAACCGGGGGGATCACCCGCCTTCCACCACAGGAGAGGGCGCGCGATGAAATTTCCACACGGTCCAACCCCATGTCCGGTGAGGATTCACCCCCGGAGACCACGCCCATGACCACCCGCAACGTCTCGGCCCAGGAGGTCGCCCGCTTCGACGCCCTCGCCGCCGAATGGTGGGACCCCGCCGGCCCGATGCGCCCGCTGCACCGGATGAACCCCGCCCGGATCGACTGGATCACCGCCCGGATCGCCCGCCATTTCGGACCCGATGCCCGCCCCGCCATCCTCGATGTCGGCTGCGGCGCCGGCCTCGCGGCCGAGGCCCTGGCCCGCGCCGGCTTCCCCGTCACCGCGATCGACGCCGCGGCCGATGTCATCGCCATCGCCCGCGACCACGCCGCCGACATGGGCGACGCCGCCCCCGCCTACCGCGTCGCCACGACCGAGGATCTGGCCGCCGAGGGACACCGCTTTCCGGTGATCTCGGCGCTGGAGGTGATCGAGCACGTCCCCGACCCCGCCGCCTTCGTCGCGGCCCTGCGCGGCCTGCTGGCGCCGGGGGGGCTGCTGGTGATGTCCACCCTCAATCGCACCAACCGCTCCTGGCTGACCGCCAAGCTCGGCGCCGAATACGTCCTGCGCTGGCTGCCGGTCGGCACGCATGACTGGAACGCCTTTCTGCCGCCGGCCGAACTCGGCGCCATGCTGCGCCAGGCGGGTCTGCGGGTGACGGAGACCGCGGGGCTGGAGATGAACCTGATCACCGGCGCATGGACCACCGGGCGGGACCTGCGGATCAACTACCTGGTGGCGGCGTCGGGCTGAACCGCCTCACCCCAATCCCACCCAGGCCAGCAGCAGCGTGAACCCGGTGATCGCCAGCGCGCCATGGATCGCCATCACGACCGTGACCCCGCGGACCCCGTTGCGGCTGAGTGACGGCAGCATCAGCCCGAACAGCGCGCCCACGCCGATCAGGCTCGCGGCGGCAAGGCCGAACCCGCTCGTGCCCGTGGCCTCGCCCCGGGGCGGTCCTTCCAGCGAGATCACCAGCAGCCCCAGCCCGATCAGCCCGACCAACCCATGCGCCGCGCCGGCCAGGGGGATCCGGCGGGCGCGCGCCGGATCCTCCCGCATCGCGCGGGCCGCCAGCGCCAGGCCGGCCGCCAGGGCGCAGGCCAGGACCAGCACCGCTGCCGTGATCATGGGGCAACCCTATCCAGAGGTTGTATCACGTCCAATTCTCCTCTCGTTTCGCTTGCGACGCATCATGCCCTGGCCCAATCTCCCCAGCGCCCAGCCTCGGGGAACCCATCGCATGTGTCGCTTTCTCGCCTACCATGGCACGCCCATCTTCCTGGAAGAACTGATCGCCTCGCCCAGCCATTCTCTCATCAAGCAGGCCATCCACGCGACCGAAAGTCGCAGCGAAACCAATGGCGACGGGTTCGGCATCGGCTGGTACGGCGAACGCGAACGGCCGGGCCTGTATCGGGAGGTCCATCCGGCCTGGTCGGACGAGAACCTGCTCTCGATCTGCTCCCAGGTTCGCTCGCATCTGTTCTTCGCTCATGTCCGCGCCGCGACCGGCACCGCGACGTCCCGCGCCAACTGCCATCCTTTCGCCGTCGGGCGATTCATGTTCATGCATAACGGCCAGGTCGGCGGCTACCGCGCCATCCGCCGGCGGATCGAGACCTATATCCCGGACTCGCTCTACGCCGCCCGCGTCGGCACGACGGACACCGAGGCCCTGTTCCTGACGGCCCTCGCCAACGACCTAGAAGCCGATCCCGTCCGCGCCATGGAAACCACGCTCGGCCTGGTAATGGCCGAGATGGACCGGGCCGCGATCGGCGCGCCGCTGCGCCTGACCGCGGCGCTGACCGATGGGCAGACGATCTGGGCCTTCCGCTGGGCGAGCGACCACAGCCCCGCGACCCTGTATTACCAGCAATCCCATGGCGGCACGGTCGTCGTGTCGGAACCGATCGACGAACGGCGGGAGGACTGGACTCCGGTGCCGTCAGGCCGGGTCCTGGTCGCGCGCCACGGGGAGAAACCCGTGCTGCGCGACCTGAACCCGGTTGTTCCGGCAGGAAGCGGCCTTGCCTGACGGCACCGCCCGAGGAGCTTCAGGCCACCACGCCGGCCGACCGCATCCGGCCAATGTCGTCGGCCGTGTAGCCCGCCTGCGCCAGCACGTCGTCGGTGTTCTGCCCAAGGCCCGGCGCGCGCTGTGGCGCGATCTTCTCGACCCCCTCGACATGGAACGGGGCGGAAACGGTCAGCCCCTTGCCATCGGCAAACGGCACCAGGGCGCCACAGGCCTGCATCTGCGGGTCCTCCAGCGCCTCATCCACCGTGGCGGCGATGCCGAAGGTGACGCCGACGCCATCCAGCACGGTCCGCCATTCGGCCAGGTCGCGGGAGCGGAACACCTCATCCAGCACCGTGGTCAGGACGCGGGCGTTCTTCTTGCGGGCGGCGTCGGTGGCGAAGCGCGGATCGTCGGTCAGTTCGGGCCGGCCGATCGCGGTCAGGAAGCCGCGGAGCTGCCGTTGCTCATTGAACAGGGCCATGATGAACCAGCGATTGTCGCGGGTCTGGTAGTGGTTCGCCAGCGCGTTCGGCGCGTCTTCGCGGAGCGGCCGGTGGCCGACCTGCTCGTTGAACAGCCGGGTCTGCACGGCGCAGGCATTGGCCCACAGGCCGTTCTGCAACAGCGACGATTTCACCAGGCTGCCCTGGCCGGTCTTCTCCCGCCGGTACAGCGCGGTGACGATCGCGGCATACAGGCCGGTGCCGGACGGATGGTCGCCCATCCCGGGCATGGAGCGCGCGGGCGGCGTGTCGGACGCGGCGCGGACCTGGTCCATCAGCCCGGTGCGCGCCCAGTAGGCGGTCGAGTCGAAGCCGGTCTTCGCGGCTTCCTCCCCTTCCTCCCCATAGGCGGTGAAGGACGCGTAGATCAGCCGCGGGTTCAGCGCCATCAGGTGTTCGGCCGACAGCTTCAGCCGGTCGCGTACCGGCAGTGGGAAGTTGGTCACGAACACATCGGCCGAGGCGACCAGCCGGTGCAGCGCCGCGATCCCGTCGGCGTGCTTGAGGTCGATGGCCAGGCTGCGCTTGTTGCGCGACGTGAGCTGCCAATAATAGTCGACGTCCCGGCCCGGGAAGGGGCCGCGCGTGCGCCAGGGGTCGCCCGCGCCCGGCGGCTCGATCTTGATCACGTCGGCGCCAAAATCGGACAGCATCGTCGCCGCGCAGGGGCCGGCGATCCAGCTTGCGCAATCGAGGACCCTGAGGCCGGAGAACAGACTTTCGGTCATGGGTGGGTTTCCTTCTCGCAGGGTCGGGCCGGAGGCGGAGGCTTACTCGCGCTGCCGTCATGGCGGGGCACGACCCGCCATTTCCCGTGTTGTTGCTCCGACGCTGGCGCGCCGCGTGCCTGTCTGATCCTGAGCCTGAAAGCCTGGGCGTATTTGTCAAGGATGACACGCCGGGTCGGCCTGGCCGCCGCCCTTTCCGATGTCCGCCGACCCGGCCTACGATGCCGGCTCGCGAATCCAGGCGGCCTCGGCGGACGAGGCGGGCCAGGGCCGCATTTCTTGCAGTTCAGGCCATGACCGCTCGATCCTGGTTCATCCTCGCCGCCCTTGCCCTGGCGCGCATCAGCTTCGGCTATCAGTTCCAGACGGTCGCCACGCTGGCGCCCGACCTGGTACCGCGCTTCGGCCTCAGCTACAGCGAACTCGGCGCGATGATCGGGGCCTATATGCTGATGGGGGCCTTTGCCGCCCTGCCGCTGGGCATGCTGGCCCGCCGGATCGGGGACCGCATCGTCCTGGGTGGTGGGCTGGCCCTGATGGTCGTGGGCGCGGTGGTCGGGGTTTGGGACGACGATCCCGCCGGCATCGCGCTGGGGCGGATGATCGGCGGGTTCGGCGCGGTCGCGATGATCGTCCTGCAGAACAAGGTCATCGCCGACTGGTTCACCGGCAAGCGGTTCATGGTCGCGATCAGCGTCTCCGTCTGCTCCTACCCGATCGGGGTGGGCCTGGCGCAGCTTGTCCTGCCGCTGATCGCCAGCACCCATGGCGTCCGCGTGGCATTGGCGAGCGACGCGGTCCTCGCCGCCATATCCCTGGTCCTGTTCCTGGGCAGCTTCCGGCCGTCGCCGCACGTGGCTGCGGTATCGACGAAGTTCTCCCTGCCCGGCCCGCGGGAGTGCCTGCTGCTCGCCATCGCCGGCTGTACCTGGACCGCCTACACGGCCGGCTACGCCGCCTTCGCGTCCTATGTGCCCTCGATGCTGACGCTGCGAGGGGACTCGCTGGCCCTGATCGGGCTGGTGATGACGATCGCGACCTGGGGCAACGTGCCGGCCACGATGTTCGGCGGCGGGCTGGCGGCGAATTACGGAGCGCTGCGGATTTTGCTGATCGGGACAGGCGTGCTCGTGGTCGGCATGGTCGGCATCGCGCTGACCGGGATGCCGGTGTTCTGGGCGGTGCTGGTCGGCGTGCTGGGGTCGATCCAGCCGGGCATCATCATGGTCGTCGGCACACTCTCCGCTCGGCCGGAGAACCGGGCGGTCGGGATGGCGCTGTTCTACTCGCTTTACTACGCGGGCGGCGCGGTCGGGCCGGCGGTCTGCGGCTGGGTCGCGGACCGGCATGGCGGGCCGGCGGGCGGGGTCCTGGCGGCGGCGGCGATCTCGGCGCTGGTCGTGCCGCTGTTCCTGTTGCACCGGAGGCTGGCCCAGCATGAGGTCATGCTGGTTCGGCCGTAGCGGGTCAGACCAGCAGGATCGCGCCCCAGGCGAGCACCAGCCCGCCCGCCGTGTAAGCCGCGTTCCACCGCGATCCCACGGTCCAGGGCGAAACCCCCGCCCAGCGCGCGGTGATGATGGCCGAGGCCGACATCGGCGTCATGCCCACCGCCAGCCCCCAGCCGAGCATGCAGGAGAGGGCGAGGGCGGAGGGGGGAATGCCGAGGGCGGCAGGGTCGGGCATGGCGGCTCCGATCAGGGCCACGATGGCGATGGGGTTCAGCCCGATCTGGCCGGTGGCGATCAGCACGATGGGGACCAGCAGGGGCACCAGGATCGGCGGCAGCACCCCGATCACCGGCGCCAGCAGGTCGGGCGGCAGGACCGCGCCCACCGTCACCCCCATGAAGCCGGACCCGGCGAGGACCGTGGCCTCTCCGCGGAACGCCGGCACGCGGGGGATGAAGCGGGCGATGCGGCGGCCGAGGACTCCCGCGATCCGGGCGGGTGTGACGGGGCGGATGAAGTGGCCGGTCTGGGCGGCGATCCAGATCAGGGCGGCCAGCGGCACGGCCAGGGTGACGGCGGCGACGAGGGAAACGCCGAGGAGGAGGCTGGTGGCCTCGGAGGCTGCCATGACGGTCAGGACGAGGAGGACGAGCGCGAGGTGGATGCCCCATCCGCCAGGGGCGGGTTCGGGTGGTGGGGTTGGGTGCATCAACCGGTCCTCCAGCCAGCCGACGGCCATGATCCCGATTGAGGTCGCGAAGGCGAGGGGCAGCAGGAGGTGGAGGGAGGCGGTGGGGACGGCGGTGGCGACCACGACGGTCATGAGGTTGAGGGGGTTCCAGCAGTTCATCACGCAGAACCCGCGCTGGATCGCGAGGAGCATGCGTTTGCCGCGTTCGGCGTGTTCGGTGTCCCGCGCGTTGCCGGGCCCAACCCCCCGCGCATTCGCGTGTTCGATCCCGCGTGCATTCGCACGACCCACCATCGCGCCAAGAAGCTCAATGCTGCCGTAGGAAAGGATGATCCCGAACAGATGCCCGCCGCCGGCCAGGGCGGCATAGCGGCGGCCAGGCGGCTGGGCGACCAAATGCCGACCGCAATAGCGGACCAGGGGGCTGGTCTCGGCCGCGTCGCGCAGGGTGGTCAAGGCGAGGAAGAACGCCCCATAGACCGCCCCGCGCTGCCAGCCATCGAGGAACAGGGCCAGCTTCCGGTCACTGGCCGCCACCGCGAGCAGGCCGGCGCCGGCGAGTACCAGGAACAGGATCTGGGCGTAGCGGCGCTGACGGGGGAACTCCAGGATCAGGAACAGCAGCATCGCCAGCCCGGCGAACCAGCCGGCGCCAGGAACGCCGAGGAACTGGTGCAGCAGGATCGCCCCGCAGGCGAGCAGATAGGCCCAGGCGCTGGGGGCGATGGTTCGGCGGTTGGTCACCGGCCGATGTTGCCGGGGGCGGGGGCGTCTGGCCAGACGGAGTGTTGGGCCGGGATGACGGCCGAGGAGGGGCGCGGGACGACTGGGGGCATTGGATGACGGTTGGAGGGGGCGATCTGGACAGGTCCCGAGCGCGCGCGTAACGCTCCCGGCAAATACCAGGAGGTTTCCCTAATGCTGTTCGACCTGCAGAATGTCACGAACGAGAATGTCTACAAGCTTCTGGTCGCGACCATCGGCCCGCGCCCGGT
>CANJSR010000233.1 GCA_947476855.1 Acetobacteraceae bacterium | reverse complement strand
GTGACGACGCCGCCATAGCAGGAAATCCCGGTCGACATGTCGATGAAGGACACGCCGCAGCGGATCGGCGGGCCATCGACGATGCCGGTCGTCGACATCGCGCCGCCGAAGGCCTGCACCATCAGGTCATAGCCGCGCTTTTCCGCCAGTGGCCCCAGCGCGCCATAGCCCGAGATCGTGCAGACCACGAGCCTGGGGTTCGCCGCCCGCAGGTCCTCCAGGCTGATGCCCAAACGCGCCGCTGTATCCGGCAGGAAGCTGTGGATCAGCACATCGGCCTTGGCCGCCAGGTCCTTCAGCACCGCCCGCGCGCCGTCGTTCTTCAGGTTCAGCACCAGGCTGCGCTTGCCGCGATTGACCGAGCCGAAATTGGCGCTCTGCCCATCCGGGCTCATGGGCGGCCAGCGGCGGTTCTCGTCCCCCTCCGGGCTTTCGATTTTGATCACGTCCGCGCCAAAATCCGCCAGCAGCTGTGCGCAATAAGGGCCAGCCAGCACGCGGCTGAGATCGACGACCTTGATGCCCTCAAGAACCTTCATGGGCTGTTTCCTCCGTTTCAGTGCGATAGCATGGACCAGGGGAATCGATAG
The DNA here is from genome assembly GCA_947476855.1 of Acetobacteraceae bacterium. The sequence goes on along the minus strand of CANJSR010000233.1, from coordinate 7,092 downwards.
GAGAAGCGGCTTGGCTCATCCAACGGAACACGCGCAGGAAGCGGTCCACCATGAGGCACATGGCGGGCATCACGGCGACAACCGGAACATGAAACGAATAGCCGTGTTGGTCTCGGCGCTCGCGGCCATCCTGGCGCTGATCCAGGTGGGCGAGAAACGCGCGCAGAACGACTACCTGACGCACCATATCGCGCTGACCAACGACTGGGCGTTCTACCAGGCAAAGAACCTGCGCGCGGTCGTGCGGGGATCCGAATCGGCGGTGCTGGAGGGGCTGGCCGACATCAAGGATCCGAAGATCGAGGCGAAGCTGGCCGATGCGCGCGCCTATATCGCCCGCATGCGCGACGAACCCTCGACCGGAGAAGGGATGAAGCAGCTCGCGGAGAAGGCCAAGGGGCGCCAGACGATGCGCGATGAGGCGTTTCATGCCTATCACAACTACGAATATGCCGCGAGCGCGGTGGAGATCGCGATCGTCCTGGCGTCGGTTTCCGCGCTGACGGCGGTGCCGGCAATGGCGATCGGGGCAGGGGTGGTGGGGATCGGTTCCGCGGTCTTCGCGCTGGCGACCGCGTTGCATCTGATCTGAACCGCTCGGCCCCGTAAGGGGTATCCGCCACCGGCCGGTCGCCTTCCCGCGGGCGCGTCATTCGTGATGCGCCCGTATGCTTGCCGGGACGGTACGTTCCGTTGTCAACAAAACCATACAAAATGCGACACCCGGCCCAGTCGATTGTCGGTATGTCGGTGCCCTGCTCACTGAACAGCTTTTCGTGTTCCGAGATGCGCGAGGTGGGATAACGGAACGACGTCGGAGACGGACTGTGAAGTCAATTTTATCACGCATGAGAATCGCTTATCAGATTGCCCTTATCGGCGTGTTCGGCCTGCTCGGGATGGGCATCATCATTGGCCTGAACATCTGGGAAGACCAGCGTTTCGAAGCCACCAACGCGACGATCGCGCGGTCGCGCGACGCCAGCGATCTCGATCTGAAGCTCCAGGCCCTGATCCTGCAGGCGCGTCGTTACGAAAAGGATTTCCTGCTGCGCCGGGATGAGGTGTCGCAGACCCGACACGCCGAAACCATGACCCGCATCGGGGCCAATATCGCGCAGATGAAGCCGCTGGCGGCCGATGATGCGGCGCTGGTCGAACAGGTCGAAACGATCCGCGTCGACATGGTCCGCTATGGCGAGGCATTCGGCGCGCTGGTCGGGGCGGCGAGGAAGGTCGGCCTCGATGGCTACAAGGGCCTGCTGGGCGACATGCGGAAAAGCGTGGCCGCGCTGGAGGATCGCCTGGCGACCGTCGATGTTCCCAAGGCCCACCTGGCGGCGATGACAATGCGCCGTTTCGAGAAGGAGTTCCTGGCCCGGCTCGATCCGAAGTATGGCGCCAGCATCAAAGCCCAGTTGCCGGTGCTGTCGGCCGCGCTGGACAGCGCGCCGATCACGCCCGATCTGCGGGCCGACCTGAAGGCGAAGGCGGGCGATTACCTGGCAGCGTTCGACCGTGTCATGACCGCCGTCGCCGAGGAGAAAGCGCACGAGAAGGTGGTAGCCGGTATCTATGACGAGATCGAACCGCGGCTGATGCGACTCGACGAGACGATCGACGCGCGGGCCGCCGCCGCCAGCCGCGAAGCCGAGGGCATGGAGGAGTGGGTCCACCTGTGGTCCGAAATCTCGGTCGTCGGTTCCGTCGTCGCTGTCGTGGGCCTGACGCTGCTGATCGGCCTTGGCGTTTCCCGCCCGATCCGGGGCGTGACGCGGGCGATGGAGGAACTCGCCGCCGGAAACCTGGACGCAGTGATCCCCGCCGACCAGCGTCGTGATGAGATCGGCACGATGCTGCGCGCCGTGCATGCCTTCAAGGCGGTGATGGTGGAAGCGGACCGGCTGCGCGCCGACCAGGAAACCCAGAAGCGCACCGCCGAGGACCAACGCCGCGAGATGATGATGGAGCTGGCCAACCAGTTCGAAACCCGCGTCGGCGGCATTGTCGAGAACGTGGCCGCGGCGTCCACCCAGCTGCAGACGACGGCGCAGGCGATGGCCTCGGTGTCGGAGGAAACCTCTCGCCAGAGCGCCACCGTGGCGGCAGCCTCCGAGCAGGCGACGCAGAACGTGCAGACCGTGGCCTCGGCGACCGAGGAGCTGTCGGCCTCGATCTCGGAGATCAGCCAGCAGGTGACGCGCACGACGACGATGATCGCGGACAGCGTGCGGCAGGCCAACCTGTCGAACGAGGAAGTGCGGCGCCTGACCGCGGCAGCCGAAAAGATTGGTGACGTGGTCAAGATGATCAGCGACATCGCCGGCCAGACCAACCTGCTGGCGCTGAATGCCACGATCGAGGCGGCGCGCGCGGGGGATGCCGGCCGGGGCTTTGCGGTGGTGGCGTCGGAGGTGAAGGCGCTGGCGGCCCAGACCGCGCATGCGACCGAGGAAATCGCCTCTCAGGTCAAGGCGATCCAGGATGGCACGCAGAGTTCCGCGCGGATGATCGAGGGCATCGTCAGCACGATCGGGCTGGTCAACTCCACCGCGGCGTCGATCGCGGCGGCGGTGGAACAACAGGGGGCGGCGACGCAGGAGATATCCCGCAACATCATCCAGGCGTCACAGGGCACCCAGGAAGTGACGGCGAACATGACCGGCGTGTCGGACGCGTCGCAGCAGACCGGGGCGGCGGCGTCGCAGGTGCTGAGTTCGGCGGTGGAACTGTCGCGCAACTCCGAGGCGTTGCAGGTCCAGGTTGAATACTTCCTGCAAGAGGTGCGCGCGGCCTGATCCTGTCGTTCTGGGAAGGAAAAAGGGCGGCGGCCGAGTTCGGTCGCCGCCCTTCTTTCGTTTCATCGTCGGCGGCGTGACCAATGACGCTTCGAACGGTGCTAACCCGTCATGGTGGGCGCATGCCCGTCGGCCACGACCTCCTGTTCGGGACCAGGGAAAGCCGTGGGTGCTGGGCCTGCGCCCAGCATGACGTGGTGGAGACCGTTCAGGTCATCGCGGCCCGTCCGCGTTCAGGTCATCGCCGCCGGCTTGGCGTTGTATTCGGCGTCCGACACATGCTCGAACCAGTCGGTGCCTTCGCCGGTGGGCGTCACTTCCGACATCGCGAGGTGGGCGAACAGCTTGTCCGGCGCCGCGCCGTGCCAGTGGCGCACGCCCGGCGGGATGATCACGGTGTCTCCGGCGCGGATTTCCTGCACCGGTTCGCCCGCCTTCTGCACGCGGCCGGCGCCCGAGAGGCAATACAGCGTCTGCCCCACCGGATGGCTGTGCCAGGCGGTGCGCCCGCCGGGGGTGAAGGAGACGACCGTCGCGCGCATGTGGGACGGCTTGGTGCCGACCACGACCTCATCGGCGAAGACGGTGCCGGTGAAGTTGGTCGGCGGCTGGACCTTGGTCGCTCGGTCGGAGGAGCGGATGACTTTCATGGTGTTCTCCCTACTGCGGGCTCCGGATCGGCGGAGGCCTGGGGGACAGCTTAGGGCGCCGGCGGGGTTGGGCCAAGCTCAGGCCGTGGGTAGCCCCGCGCGGGTCCAGGCGGTCATGCCGCCGCGCAGCACGCCGGCCTGCTCCTGCCCCAGGGATTTCAGGTGCTGGCAGGCGGCGGCGGACCGGCGGTCGGTATGGCAGATGAGGATGACAGGACGGTCGGCGCCGGTCACCTCGGCCGCGCGGGCGGCGAATTCATCGAGGGGGATGTTCACCGCCCCGTCGATATGGCCGAGCGGACCGGTGAATTCGGCGGGGGATCGGACGTCGATGAGGAGGGGCGGGGAGGGGGCGTCGAGCAGCGGGGCGAGTTCGGCGGGATCGAGCCAGCCGGGTTGCTCGGCCTTAGAGAATAGGGAGGCGAAGGGCAGGGCCATGGGGGTTGGGTCCTTTCCGTGAGGTTGGGGCGTATAGCATGGGTTCGGGGCGCGGAACCCCGCCGCTTATCCCGCCACCGCCATCACCCGTTCCTTGAACCATTCCATCCGGTCCAACGTCTCCGTCAGCGTCGGGCGGCGGAAGTCGAAGCTGAGATGCGAGACGCCCATCCGCCGATACGTCTCCACATCGCCAACGATCTGGTCGGCGGAGCCGGAGAACGGCATCCGGTCCGCCCCCGCGATCGGCGCCGGCGTTTCGCGCAGGCGGGGGATGAAGGCGATCGTGATGGAATCGGGGTCGCGTCCGAAGCCCTCGGCCTGGCGCTTGAGTTCATCGCGCATGGCCTGGAACTCGGGTGGCCGCATCTCGGCGGTTTCGACCGTGCCCAACGGGTTCCAGCCATCGGCATAGCGGGCGGCGCGCCGGATCGCGGCCTTTGTATGCCCGCCCACCCAGATCGGCGGATGCGGCTGCTGCACGGGCAGTGGCTCACAGCGCAGCGGCGCGAAGGAATACCAGGTCCCCTGGTGCTCGACCGGCCCCGGGCTCCAGAGCTTCTTGAAGATCGCGACATACTCATCCGTCACCGCGCCGCGGCGGTCGTAGTCGGCCGCACCCAAGGCCTCGAACTCCTCCCGCAGCCAGCCGATGCCGATGCCCAGCGTGATGCGGCCGCGGGACAGGACGTCGATCGTGGCGATCATCTTCGCGGTCAGCACCGGGTTGCGGTAGGGCAGGATCAGCACGCTGGTGACCAGGCGCAATGTCGTGGTCCCGCCGGCGACGAAGGCCATCAGGCTCAAGGGTTCGATCGCCTCGCCCGAGGACGGGTGCCTGCCATCCGCCGCATAGGGGTAGCGTGAGTCGCTGGTGACCGGAAAAACCACATGGTCGGCCATGGTGGCCGAGACATAGCCCAACGCCTCTCCGCGCCGCGCCATGCCGACGATTCCGTCATGGGTGGCCAGTTCGCCGCGCACCGGCAGGCCGAAGCCGTACTGCATCATTGTATCTCCCCTGATGGATCATTATCCCGGGTGTTGACGGGATGGGGAAGGCGGCCTTGATCCCGGCGGGACAATCATGTTGCACCGCACAATATCGTGCGGTAGCGTTCAGACATTGACGGGCGGGCGAAAGACCAGACCCATGGGACCACAGGACGACCGGCGCGAGGACGAAGAAGGCCAGGGCAGGCGTGACCTGTCCGCCTGGCTGCCCGCCTTCGCGATGCTGCCCCTGATCTTCCTGTCCTTCCTCGGCGCCGCGCATATGCTGCACCGGGACGGGTTGCGTCCGGCGGTGGGCGACATGGTGGTGTTTCCAGCGGGCGCGCCGGACCGGGACATGTTCCGGGTCGCGGTGCCGGTCTGGCGGGTCGATCCGGTGGCGGGGGCAATCCCGCATTGCTTGCTCAATTCATCGGTGATGGCCCAGACCGGCGGCAGCCTGGTGGTGGAGCAGAGGCTGTTCGGCGACCCGGCCCGTTTCCGCCTGCACTGGGCCGGCGGACGGACGGCGGATGGGGAGCGTGATTGCGGTGCCTCGGCGACCGTCGAAATCCCGCGGGTGGAGTTGCGGAAGCTCGCCACGGCGGCAGGCGGGTTCGGGGTGGGGCGCAAGACCTGGTTTCAGTGAGGGTGGAGGTGATCGGGGATCGGAGGTTGGTTCCGGTTTGAAGCGGGCACCGCGATTCAGCACGGAGAAGCAGGGAGGACGTCACGAAGGACGGCGGAGGTCTTTGGAGGCCGGTCCGTGCCCCCGTATGCCTTTCCTTCGTGACGTTCTCCCCGCTTCTCCGTGCTATGAATCCGAACGGAAGTCCGGACCAGGACCCTTCCGAGGGGCTTAGGCGATCACCCCCCGAGCATGGCCCGAACATCCTCGATGTGCTCCCTCCCCCAGAACAACTCTCCATCGATGACATAGCTGGGCACGCCGAACACGCCGGTGTCCTCGGCGGCGCGGGAGATGGCGGCGACATCTTCCCGCAGCGTGGCGGCCTCGCTCTCAAACCCACCAGGCGCTCCGCAGCCCCGCAGCACGCTGGCCAGGACGGCGGGGTCCTCGATATCCAGGTCACGCTTCCAGAAGCGTTCGAACACCGTGTCGTTATAGGCGCGGAACACATCGGCGCCGGCCCGTTGCGCGAACAGCATCCCGGCGGCGGCGAGGGCTGAGTCCCAGATCTTGCGGGTCCCCAGGATCACCAGCCCGCGCTTCCGGGCCTGGCGGCGGCAATCCATGTAGCTGTAGCGCACCCGTCGCCATTGATGGCCGTTGCGGTCCTGCTCGATGACGTTCCCCTCGGCGTCCAGGCGGGCGGAACCGAGATAGGACGGGATGTCGAGGATATAGGGCCGCCATTCGACCTCGATCCCAAAATCTCGGGCGAGGTCGTAGGTCGGGTCCTTCGCCAGATAGGCGTAGGGGCTTTTGTAGTCCGTGTAGGTGACGATCCGGGGCATCGGGTCAGGTCCCTTGCACCAGGACGCCGCGGCCGGTGAGGTCGGCGATCTCGGCGTCGGAGTAGCCGTGTTCGCGCATGATCGCCACGCTGTGCTGGCCCTTGGAGGGCGCGGTTGCCCGGGGTGTCCCGTCCTCGAACGGGGGCAGGCCGATCAGGTTGGCCATCGGGATGGGCTGGGGCATGTGCGGGTGATTGACCCAGGCGACCGCGCCGCTTTCGCCGACATGGGGCTGTTTCAGGAAGTCGGTGTAGCTGTTCAGGGTTTCATGCATGACCCGGTTTGCCCCCAGCCTGGCGGACCAGTACTGGGTGGGTTGGGACCGCAGCAAAGGGCGCAGTTCGGACTCCAGTTCCTCGGCGTGCGCCAGGCGGCCGTCGGACGTTTTGAAGCGTTCGTCCGCGCCGAAGGCGGTCAGGTCGAAGGCCTTGCAATAGGCCTCCCACTCAAAGGTGCGGACGACGGTGATCTGAATCCAGCCGTCCTGGGTCTGGTAGACGCCGGAGGGCGGGCTGACCGGGCGTGGCGTGCCGCCATCGAGGTAGGAGCCCATCATGCGGATGATCTGCAACCCGGCGGCGGCCTGCATCAGGCTGGCCTCGATATGCCGGCCGTGGGGTTGGGTCTGGCGGGCGAACAGGGCGGCGCTGACGGCGGTGAAGGCATACATCCCCGTGCTCATTTCGATGGCGATGATCGGGGTGCGGTGGGGGATGCCATCATGGCCGGCGTTC
>CANJSR010000232.1 GCA_947476855.1 Acetobacteraceae bacterium | reverse complement strand
GGTCACGCCAAACGATCGGTTCCTGCTGTGTAGTGATGGTTTGTCGAAGACGTTGTCAGAGGCGGAGATCGCCGGCCTGCTGGGTGCTCCCGCGGGGGTCTCACCGGCCGAGCTGCTGATCAACGCGGCGCTGGCGCGCCAGGTGTCGGACAATGTGACGGCCGTGGTGGTGGAGGTAGGCGGGTAGCGGGCACCCCCCAGGGGAACCCCCCAGAGGCGCCCGCCGGTAAGGATGCCGGATCAGCTGCCCTTCATGGCTTCCAGGTCGTAGTTTACGCGCGTCGGAGAACCGCCGATCTTGGTGTCCATGCCCGTGTGGCTGATCTCCACCTTCGTGTAGTTCAGGGCGTAGCTTTCCATCGGGTTGCCCTGGTCGCCGGCGCTGACGCTGTAGGAGCTGACGCCGCAGTTCTTGAGTTCGAATTCCAGGAACGTGTCGACCTTGTTCTTCGCGGTCGTCGTGAACTTGAACTTCACCGTGGTGCTCAGATCACCGCCCCAGGCGTCCTGGATCAGCTTGGGGGAGGAGATATCGAAATACTTCGTGATCACCACCTCTCCGAACGAAGGCTCGGAGCCCTCGCGGTTCTGCAGCCCGCGAGCGGCGGTGCCGATCTGGCGCGAGAGGGAGAACTGGAAGGAGCTGCACTCGATCCATTTCTTCACGCCCTCGGTTGTCACCGCGCCGTCGATACTGCCGAACTTCATGTAGATAGACATGTCCTGATCTCCGTTTACGTTTCGGTTCCGGTGCGGTCAGGTGACCGCATAGGCGAAGGCTCCCCCTTCACCGCACGAGACGGTGATACGCCGCACGCTTTGCCCCTCGGCGAGGCGGGCAAGAACCTCGGACGAGAGTTCGGGCAGCAGCGTGCGGGAAAGAATGGTCTCGATATTGCGCGCGCCCGATGACGTTTCGGTGCAGCGCGCGGCGATCTGTTCGACCAGCGCCGGGTCCCAGTCGAAGCTGGCGCGGTAGGCGTCGCGCACCCGGTTGCGGATTCGGTTGAGCTGAAGGGCCACGATCTGGCGGATCACGTGGTCGGGCAGCGGGAAATAGGGCACCAGGGAGACGCGGCCGAGGAAGGCGGGCTTGAAGTATTTCGCCAGTTCCGGCCGCAGCGCATCGGCGAGGCCCGCCGCGTCCGGCGCGGTCTCCGGATCGGCGAACAGCTTCGCGATCAGGTCGGTGCCGGCGTTGGATGTCATGATGATGACGGTGTTCTTGAAGTCGATGTCGCGGCCTTCGCCGTCCTTCATGTTCCCCTTGTCGAAGACCTGGAAGAACACGTCCTGTACGCCGGGATGGGCCTTTTCCATCTCATCCAGCAGGATCACCGAATAGGGCCGCCGGCGCACGGCTTCCGTCAGGACACCGCCTTCGCCGTAACCGACATAGCCGGGCGGGCTGCCCATCAGCAGGCTGACCTTATGTTCTTCCTTGAACTCGGTCATGTTGATGACCGTAACGTTCTGTTCGCCGCCATACATCAGGTCGGCCAGCGCCAGGGCGGTTTCCGTCTTGCCGACACCGGACGTGCCGACCATCAGGAACACGCCGATCGGCTTGCGCGGATCGGTCAGGCGGGCGCGGTTGGTGCGGATCGCCTGAGCGACGGCTTCCAGCGCATGCGGCTGGCCGACGATGCGTTCACCGAGACGGTCCTGCAGGTTAAGGATCGTGGCGATTTCATTCGACTGCATCCGGCCGGCGGGGATGCCGGTCCAGGTCTCCACGATCTCCGCGACGGCCTGGCCATCGACGACGGGGAAGATCAGCGGCTGCTCGCCCTGCGACGCACGCAGTTCGGCGGCGGTCGCGGTCAGTGTCTCCCGCAGTGCATCCTTGTCGCCGTCATTCTCCGGGTCCTCGATCGCGGCGCGGGTGTCTCGCATCACCTCGACCAAAGCGCGTTCACGTTCCCAGCGCGCTTCCAGCGCCGTGAGTTCTTCCTGCGCGGTCGCCCGTTCCTGTTCCAGCACCGCGCGCCGTTCGGCGTGATCGGCACCCGAGGCGGTTTCCCGTGCCAGGATGCCGAGTTCGGTGTCCGCCAAAGCGATGCGGCGGCGGCGATCCTCGATCGGGGCGGGGATGGCCGCCTGGCTCATGCCGACACGGGCGCAGGCGGTATCGATCAGGCTGACCGCCTTGTCGGGCAACTGGCGCGCGGGGATGTAGCGCGCGGAGAGGCGCACCGCCTCGGACACCGCTTCATCGAGGATGCGGACCCCGTGATGCGCTTCCAGCGTCGAGACGAGGCCGCGGATCATCGCGACGGCGAGAGGTTCCGACGGTTCCTCGACCTTCACGACCTGGAAACGGCGGGTCAGGGCCGCGTCCTTCTCGAAGTATTTCTTGTATTCGGCCCAGGTCGTGGCGGCGATCGTCCGCAGTTCCCCGCGCGCGAGGGCGGGTTTCAGCAGGTTGGCCGCGTCGTTCTGCCCCGCCTGTCCGCCGGCACCGACGAGCGTATGCGCCTCATCGATGAAGAGGATGATGGGGATCGGGCTCGCCTTCACTTCCTCGATCACGGATTTCAGGCGGTTTTCGAACTCTCCGCGCACGCCGGCGCCGGCCTGCAACAGGCCGAGATCGAGGGTGCGAAGGATGACGTCCCGCAGGGCCGGCGGCACGTCGCCGGTGGCGATCCGCAGCGCGAGGCCTTCCACCACGGCGGTTTTGCCGACGCCGGCTTCACCGGTCAGGATCGGGTTGTTCTGGCGGCGGCGGGTCAGGATGTCGATCGCCTGGCGGATTTCCGGATCGCGGCCCAGGATCGGGTCGATCTGGCCGGCCCGGGCGCGGGCCGTCAGGTCGATGGTGAATTGTTGCAGGGCCGGGCTGTTTCCCGGCTGGGCGGCGGGTGCGGCACCGGCCGCCGGCGCCTGGGCGGGATCGGCGGTCGCCTCCGGCCCGCGGGCGGTGATCGTCGCGAGGTCCTTCTTCAGCGCATCGGGTGTGATGCGCTGGAACTGCGCGGAAGTTTCATGCAGCGTGCGGGCCAGGGACTGATCGGCGAGCAGCACCCACAGCAGATGGCCGGACCGGACCTTCGCGTCACTGGTTTCAACCGACGCAAACAGCCATGCCTGCTGAAACAACGTCACCAGTTCCGGCGCCAGGGCCGGCGTACGTCCGTTGCCCGACTTCATCCGATCCAGCGCGCGGTTCAGGTCGGTGGCGACCCGGCCGCGATCGATTTCGTAATGATCCAGGATCAGGCCCAGATCGGTCTCCCCACGATCCAGCAGCGCGGAAAGCAGATGCTCCACCTCGACATTGTAATGGGTACGGGCGAGCGTCAGGCCGATCGCGGTTTCCATCCCGCGGCGACAGACGTCGTTCAGTCGGGCCATCAGCCGCTTGAGGTCCAGCGAGATCATGCGTTTCCTTCTCTCCTGGCCAGCTTATGTGTTACGAACCGGCATTGTCCAGCGCGGCGAAAGGGATACGTGTGGCGGATTTCACCGATGTCATCGAAATTCCCCGGCTGCTGGCGCCGATCGAGGGCGACCTCCCGCAGGGCCGTGACACCCGCCAGGAATTTGATACTGCCAGCCCCTATCAGCGTCTGCGCGCCGCGCGCCAGGATGCCCGCGACGCCGAACGGCGCGCCCTGACGACGGACGGCGAAGCCCCGGGCCCAGCCCCCGACTGGGGCGCGGTGGCCGAGGCCGCGATCGAACTGATTGCCAATCATTCCAAAGACCTGGAAGCGGCCGCCTGGCTGATCGAAGCACTGGTCCGGATCGAGGGATTGCGCGGCCTTGGCGCCGGCGCCGCCGTCGTCAGCGGATTGACCGAGGCCTTCTGGGGCACGCTCTATCCGGCCGTGGGAGAGGACGAACCGGACGAGGACCCGGCCGAACTGCGCCTGCGCCCGCTCAGCGGTCTGGTATCCGGCGCCCGCGCCACGCTGCTGCCGCCCTTGCGCCTGCTGCCCTTGTTCCACGGCCCGGACGGCGTGCCCGTGACGCTCGCCGATTATGACGCGGCCGTGTCGATCGAACGACTGGAGCCGGAACAGAAGGAAAGCCGCATCGCCGCCGGCGCGCGCGGCGTCTCGACACTGGATGACATGGCGCGCGGGGACCCGGACGGCCTTGCCGGCCTGGCGCGGGACGCGGCCGAGGCGCTGGCAACCTGGAACGGGATGGACGCGGTGCTGGCCGAGCATGCCGGGTCCGCCAAGCCCAGCCTGTCCGACGTGCGAACCCTGCTGGAACGCATCGACGGCTTCGCCCGCCGCCTTGCCCCGGCCGGCGAACCGGTTCCGGATGAAACAACCCCAGAGCCCGCCGCGGCCACCGTCCCCACGCCAAGGGCCCCGGCCGGCACAGGCCCCGGACCCATCGCGACCCGGGAAGACGCGCTCCGCCGCCTTGATGAGGTCGCGGACTGGTTCCGCCGCAATGAACCCCAGTCCCCGCTGTCCTACACGCTGACCGAAGCGGTGCGCCGGGGCCGCATGGGCCTGCCTGAACTGCTCGCCGACATCGTCTCCGACTATTCCACCCGCGCCGCCATCCTCACCGCGCTCGGCATCAAGCCCCCGCCGGAGGAATACGAATGACCGGTGCCGCCGGACCGGCAATCATTGACCCGCCTCGCCCCGCGTCGCTAGTTTCGATGGCAGGTACCCTCCGCGCCCAATCTCGAACGGCCGCTCGTATGCCGCCGCCGCGTCGCGGCGGATCGCCCACACCCTCAACGCCCACACCCAGAAGGTGAAGTCCCCATGAGTGGCAGCAGCGTATACGGAAAACTGAACCGCGTGCGGAAGCCGCGCGTGCATATCAGCTTCGAGGTCGAAACCAACGGCGCGCAGCAGGTCAAGGAATTGCCCTTCGTCGTCGGCGTGATGGGCGATTTCTCCGGCGATCCGACCAAGCCGCTGAAGCCGTTGCGGGACCGGGGCTTCGTGCAGATCGACCGCGACAATTTCGACAAGGTCATGGCCAGCATGAACCCTGGCCTGAAGCTGACGGTCGAAAACAAACTGGCCGCTGACGGCAGCGAAATGAAGGTCGATCTCGCCTTCAACTCGATCGAGGATTTCGACCCCGCGAAGATCGCCGCACAGGTGCCGGCTCTGAAGTCCCTGTTGGAAACCCGCGCCAAGCTGCGCGACCTGCTGGTCAAGGCCGACCGGTCCGGAGAGTTGGAGGAGTTGCTGGAACAGGTCCTGCAGAACGACGGCCGCATCAAGGCGCTGTCGTCGCAGCTTGGCCTCGGCGAGAAGGATTGAGCCATGTCTGACTCCCAACGCCAACCGACCACCGTTACCGAGACCGAGGACGCCGGCCTGCTCGACCAGGTCCTGGCCGCGACCCGGCAGACCGCGCCCGACGAAGCCAAGGACCTGGTGAAGAACCTGGTCGAACAGGCGCTGGCCGGTACCATCACCTTCGACCGCAACCTGACGCGCACGTTCCAGAGCGCGATGGAAGCCATCGATCGCAAGCTGTCCGAGCAGCTCAACGCGATCATGCACCACCCGCGCTTCCTGCAACTCGAAGGCTCCTGGCGCGGGCTGCATTACCTGGTGCAGAACTCCGAAACCGGTGCCAGCCTGAAGCTGCGGATGATGAACGCGTCCAAGCGCGATCTGGGCCGCGACCTGCAGCGCGCGGCCGAGTTCGACCAGAGCACGCTGTTCAAGGCGATCTACGAAAACGAATTCGGCCAGGCGGGCGGCGAACCCTACGGCGCGCTGATCGGCGACTACGAATGGACCAGCCATCCGGAAGACGTGGAGACTTTGCGCCTGATCTCCCAGGTCTCGGCCGCGGCCTTCGCGCCCTTCATCTCCGGCGTCGGCTGCAAGATGTTCGGCTTCGAGAGCTGGACCGAGCTGCCCAAGGTTCGCGACCTGGAAATGACATTCCAGGGCATGGACTATGCCAAGTGGCGCAGCTTTCGCGAAACCGAGGAGAGCCGCTTCGTCTCCCTGGTCATGCCGCGCGTCCTGGCCCGCGTGCCCTATGGCGCCGCGACCAAGCCGATTGATGAATTCGGGTATGAGGAAGCGCCCGCCGACGCCGCCGGCAACGCCAAGCCAATGGGGCACGACGAATATTGCTGGATGAACGCCGCCTATGTGATGGGCGCGCGCATGACGGCCTCCTTCGCGGAAACCGGCTTCTGCACATCGATCCGTGGCGCGGAGAATGGCGGCCGGGTCGATAACCTGCCGCTGCACACCTTCCTCTCCGATGACGGTGACGTCGACGGCAAGTGCCCGACCGAGATCGGCATCACCGACCGGCGGGAGGCGGAACTGTCCAAGCTCGGGTTCCTGCCGCTGGTCCACTACAAGAACACCGACTACGCCGTGTTCTTCGGGGCCCAGACCACGCACAAGCCCAAGGTCTATGACCGCCCCGACGCGAATGAGAACGCGAAGATTTCCGCCCGCCTGCCGTACCTGATGGCGACCGGGCGGTTCACCCACTTCCTGAAGGTGATGGCCCGCGACAAGGTCGGCAGCTTCATGGAAGCGGATGAATGCCAGGGCTGGCTGAACCGCTGGATCAACAACTACGTCAACGGCAGCGAAAACGCGGGCGCGGACATGAAGGCCCGCTATCCGCTGCGCGAGGCGCGGATCGAGGTGCAGCCGATCCCAGGCTCCCCCGGGTCCTACAACGCCGTCGCCCATCTGCGTCCCTGGCTGCAGTTCGAGGAGCTGACGACCAGCATGCGCTTGGTCGCGGAGATCCCGACCCGGTCATAGCGCGTGGACCAGGACGCCCCGGACACGACCCGGCCGGACGGCACGCGGCAGGACGCTACGGGGCCGGACGCTATGGGGCCCGGCGCCACCGGGCCCCGCGCCGGTGCGCCGGATGCAACCTTGCGGGCGGCCGTCCTGAAAGGCCGCCTGTTCGGTGCCGGCGCCGAGACGACGCGCGGCGCCCTTGTCGATTTCCTGACCGCCGACCCGGCCGAGGCGTTGCGCGCCTGGTTCGGCGATACGCCGCCCGCGCAACTGCGGGGGGCGATCGATCGTGACATCTCGGCCATCGACGACCTGCTGTCGGCGCAGGTCGACGCCATCCTGCACCATCCGCGCACACGCCGGCTGGAAGCACGCTGGCGGGCGTTGCACTGGCTGACCGCGCTTGCGCATCGCGGCCGGTGGCGGGATGTCCATTTCCGCGTGCTGAACGTCTCCTGGCCCGAAATCGCGCGCGACGTCACCCGCGCCACCGAGTTCGACCAGAGCGAATTGTTCCGCATGATCTACGAGGAGGAGTTCGGCCGAGCCGGCGGGGAGCCGTATGGGTTGGTGGTCGTCGATCATGAGATCAGCCATGGCGTGACCCCTGGCACGCCCGCCGATGACGTGTCGGTTTTGGAACAATTGCGCGGGATCGCCGCCGCCGCCTTCTCTCCGATGATCTTCGGCGCCGCGCCGGCCCTGCTGGGCCTGGACCGGTTCGACGAATTGCAGCGCCTGCCCGATCTGGAAGCCGTGTTCCGCGATCGCCACCACGCCCGGTGGAATGGGCTGATGGGGCGGCGGGATACCGAGTTCCTGGGTGTCACCCTGCCGCGCGTCCTGATCCGCCCGCCCTGGCGGGACGATCACCGGCACGCGATGCCGTTCCGCTATGACGAAGCCGCGCCGACCGCCGCCGAACGCTGCTGGGCCAGCGCGGGTTTCGCCTTCGCCGCCGTGG
>CANJSR010000231.1 GCA_947476855.1 Acetobacteraceae bacterium | reverse complement strand
GCCCGTCGTGGTGGACGGCGGTCCACGATCCGCGGCTGTGCCGTCTGGGTCAGGGAAAAGCCGCGTGTTGCGTCCAACCCCCGCCCTGCCGGCGGGGGTCGCGGGCGTCAGACTCGCGGCGGACTCGGATCAGGCGCGAGCATCGATCATCGCGTCGAAGGTCGGCGCGTTGCCGCAATAATGCGGGCTGTTGACCGCGGCTTGCCCGGCCTTCAGGTCCCGTTCACACCGGCTGGCGTTCTGGCAGCGGGAGCAGGTGACTTCCAAGTCCCGCACCATCGCCGTCGGCAGGGCCCGGATCGCCGCCGGGTCGAGTCCATGGGCCCGGATCATCTGATCCATCAGGTCGCGCGGCGGCGTGCCCTCGGGCAGGACGTGCAGCAGATCGGCCTGGGTCACACCGAGGTCGGCCGCGAGGTTCCGCAGATCGCCATTGGAAAGACCGGCGACCCGACCCTCTTGCGTGCGGTGGGTCATGATCCAGGAAAACGCCCGCGTGAGCAGGCTGTCGTCAATTCCGGAGGGGACGTGTGGCATGGATGCCTCCTTGAGGCTGGCATGCGTCACGCTGCCGCGTTCCTCCCGCACGGGCTTTGATCTGGATCAAACCTGGGTCCGCCGAGGGGGGGGGTGTGGCTTTTTTGCAACGCCCGCCCGGGCGGCCGAAAAACATGCTGCATCGCAGCAAAAACCGCTTGCATGCTGCACCTGCGAAGAGCATGTTTTGTCTCGCAGCGGCGCTTCGGCGCCCTGCTTCTTGGACGTTTCCTCCCTAAACTTCGGCGGCACCGCAAGGGCCGCCGTTTTTTTTCGTCCGACGATCAGGCCTCAAAAATTATGCTGCAACGCAGCAAAAACCGCTTGCATGCTGCACCTGCGAAGGGCATAGTTTGTCTCGCAGCGGCGCTTCGGTGCCCTGCTTTCTTGGACGTTTCCTCCCTAAACTTCGGCGGCACCGCAAGGGCCGCCGTTTTTTTTCGTCCCGCGGGCGGGGATCAGGCGTCCAGCAAAGCGCGCAGGCCGTCCGCCAAGGTGACCCGCGCCTCGGTCCGCAGAATCGCCCGCGCCCGCGCCGGATCGCCGACCGAGGTCCGAATATCGCCGGACCGCGCGTCCCCATGCCCGATCGCGGCGTCGGACCCGATCGTTCGGGCCAGCAGATCGGCCAGTTCCCGCACGGATGTCGCCTGGCCGGTGCAGGCATTCAGCACGATCGCGCCCGGTTCGGCCTGAGCCCGTGTCATCCCCGCCAGCAGGAACCGCACGATATCGGCCACCGCGATGAAATCCCGCGTCTGCCCGCCATCGCCATGGATCGTGATCGCTTGGCCCGCGCGCAGCCGGTTGGCGAAGATCGAGATCACCCCGCTATAGGGCGATGATGGGTCCTGGCGCGGCCCGTAGACGTTGAAGAACCGGAATCCGACGCTGCTCAGGCCATGGGTGATGAAGGCGGCCTGTGCCTGCAACTCCCCGGCCAGCTTGTCCGCGCCGTAGCTTGAACGGGGGCGGGGGGCCAAATCCTCATGGATCGGCAGCACCGCCTGCTCGCCATAGATCGCGGCCGAGGACGCATAGACCACCGGCACGCCCCCCTGCTTGCGGGCGGCGTCCATCACGGTGACCGTGCCGCCCATGTTGGTATGACTGGTGGCCGTCCATTCCTCGGTGCACCGGGCGACAGACGCGATGGCGGCCAGATGAAAGCACCCCGCGACCCCGTCCAGCAGGTCCCGCATCAGCCGCGCGTCACCGATATCGCCCCGGGTGAAGGTGGCGCGCGGGTCCAGATTGTCCCGCTTGCCGCTCGACAGATCGTCGACGACCCGCACGCTGTGGCCGGACGCGAGCAGCGCGTCGACCAGATGCGACCCGATGAACCCGGCGCCGCCGGTCACGAGATAGGTCTTCGGCGCGGAATCCGATGCGGCGGGAGGCATGACCATGTCCGAAGCGAGTGGCGTGGCATGATCGCACAGCCCCATCCACCGGAGAAGGCCGCGGACAGAGTCCCTGCTTGCCCAACCCCCCATCCAGGCGGCAAGGTCGTGCCATGAGCGTCACCACCACGACCACGCAAGCCCCGCCCGCGCCCCAACCTGGGGGCGAGACCGCCGAACAGGCCCTCGCCCGCGCGCAGGTCGCCGCCCAGGCCAAGCGCCTGCATGAAGCGATGGGCATCTGCAACGATGTCCTCGCCGCCAACCCCGAGCACCCCTCAGCCATCGCGCTGCTCGGCATCTCGGCCGCGATGGCCGGCGACCCGGAGCGGGGGATCGTCCTGCTGCGGCGGGCGATCGGGCTGCGGCCGGGCAACGCGACCTGGCAGGCGCATCTCAGCGCGCTGTGCCGGCAGACCTACAAGATTGGTGAGGCGCTGGCCGCCGGCCAGGAATCGATCCGGCTCGACCCCGGCAACCCCGAGCATCTGGTCAACCTCTCGCTCGTGTTCTCCGACGCCGATGACCGTGACCGCTCGGTCGCCTGCCTGCTGCGCGCGATCGGGATCAAGCACGACCACCCCGACGCGCATCTGGCGCTGGCGCAGAACCTGCTGGCAATGGGCGATTTCGAGCCTGGCTGGATCGAATATGAATGGCGCAACCTGACCGAGGCGGGGAAGAACACGATGCCCGCCATGACGTCCGCGCCGTGGAACGGCATGCGGATCCCGCAGGGGCGGCTGCTGCTGGTGGGTGACCAGGGCTATGGCGACACGCTCCAGTTCGCCCGCTACATCCCCACCGCCGCCGAACGGGTGCAGGACATCATCCTGGGATGCAGCGCCGAGATGGAGCCGCTGCTCGCCGCCATGCCCGGGGTGACACAGTACTGCTCCCGCTGGACCGACGTGCCAGGGCATGCGGTGAACTGCCGGCTGTCGAGCCTGCCCTATCTGTTCGGCACCCGTCTGGACACGATCCCGACGCCGATCCCGTACATCAAGGCCCCGCCAGCGCGGGCCGAGGCGTGGCGGCAGAAGCTGGCCGAACGCCTGCCCGCGGGCGTGCGCCGCATCGGGCTGGCGTGGTCCGGCCGGCCGACGCATCCGAATGACCGCCGCCGGTCGCTGCCGCTGTCGCAGCTTCTGCCGCTGGCCGGTGTCGGACCCGCCGTGTTCGTGTCGCTGCAGAAACCGATGCCGGAGACCGACCGCGCCGACCTCGCCCGCTTCAACGGCATGACCGACCTGTCCGGCGAACTGACCGACTTCGGTGAGACAGCGGCGGTGATCGAGAACCTGGATATGGTCATCACCGTCGATACCTCGATGGGCCATCTTGCCGGGGCGATGGGCAAGCCGGTTTGGATCATGATCCCCAAGGCGGCGGACTGGCGCTGGCTGCTCGATCGGGAGACGACGCCCTGGTACCCCTCCGCCCGGCTGTTCCGCCAGCCGAAGCCGGGGGACTGGGCGGATGTGATCGGCCGCGTAAGGGGCGCGCTGGAGCAGGCAGTGAAGCGCCCGTTCGGCGAGCCGGTCGGCTGACCGCGTGATGGTGCTCGACGATGCCGCGCTGGTTGGCGAGATCGTCGGGTCCGGCCTGTTCGAGCCCGCCTGGTACCTCGCGCACAATGCCGACGTCGCGGCGGCGGCGCTGGACCCGGCCACGCATTTCGCCCGGTTCGGGATGCGGGAGGGGCGGATGCCCAACCCCTATTTCGACCTGGCCTGGTACGCGCGGGAAAACCCCGATATCGCGGCAGCCGAGCTGGAACCCTTCCTGCATTACCTGCGCCATGGTGATCAGGAGGGACGGCGGCCGCATCCGCTGTTCGATCCGGTCTGGTATCGGCGGTCGTATGACCTGCCGGAGGAGACCCATGCGCTGCGGGATTTCCTGGGCCAGCGGGTGGCGGGGGATCGCGCGCCCTGCGCCGAACTCGCCGCCGTCTGCCTGCTGCCGTACTGGGACGGGCAGCGCCGTTTCGACCGCTTCCTGCACGAACAGGCGAGGCTGGGCCTGCCTGGCTCCCCCGATCCGGGGATCGTCGCCGGGTCGGGGCTGCTCGATCCCAACCACTATCTGATCAATGCCTCCGACGTGCATGAATCGGGGCTGGACCCGGTCGATCATTACTGCCGCTTTGGCTGGCGGGAGAACCGGCAGCCGAACGTCTACTTCGCGCCGGAATGGTATATCGCGACGAACCCAGACCTCGATCACCGGCGGATGAACCCGATCGTCCATTATGTGCTGGTGGGGGAGCCGGCGGGGCGGCGGCCGGTGCCTTATTTCGATCCTGTGTGGTACCGGCAGGCCTATGACGTGCCGCCAGGGCAGACGGCGCTGGCGCATTACCTGGTGCACCGGCGGCGGCAGATCGTCAGCCCGAACGCGTTGTTCGATGTGGGCTGGTACGTGGAACGCTTCGCAGAGGTGATGGGGCCGAACCGCGATCCCTTCGCGCATTACCTCCAGGCCGGGACGCTGGCCGATATCGATCCGTCGCGCGGGTTCAACGCGGCGGAGTACCGGCGGCGCCATCTGGGGCGGGCGAGCCGGGGGTTCCGGCGGATGATGCGCCCGGATGTGCATAACCCGCTGGTGCATTTCCTGCGCACGACCTACCGGTAGCCAGGGCAAGAACCGGGCGGCGGGCGGTGGGATTCGCGCTATGCTGCCGCACATGACCCAGCCCGACCCGAACCAGTTGATCGAGACCATCGCCCAGCGCGGCTATGCCACCATGCCCTTGCTGGACCCCGCCACCTGCGGTGCCATCGCGGCCCTGTATGGCGAGGATGCCCGCTTCCGCAAGCGCATCATCATGGAGCAGCGGGCCTATGGGCAGGGCGAATACAAGTATTTCGCCTATCCGCTGCCCGACCCGATCGTCGCGCTGCGGGCCGCGTTGTACCCGCCTCTGGCGGTTGTCGCGAATGCCTGGCGGCGGACCTTGGGGGAACCGGAGAGCTTTCCGCCGACCCTGGACGAGTACCTGGCTTTGTGTCACGCCGCCGGCCAGACGCGGCCGACGCCCCTGCTGCTGCGGTATGAGGCGGGGGGCTTCAACTGCCTGCACCAGGACCTCTACGGCGACCTGGTGTTTCCCTTGCAGGTCGTGGTGCTGCTCAGCCGGCCGGGGGAGGATTTCACGGGCGGGGAGTTCCTGCTGGTGGAACAACGCCCCCGCGCGCAGTCACGCGCCGAGGTGGTGACCCTGGCGCAGGGGGAGGCGGCGATCTTCCCGGTGCATCACCGCCCCGCGATGGGCGCCCGCCGCCCCTACCGCGCCACGATGCGCCATGGCGTGAGCCGGGTGCATACGGGCGTGCGGCAGACGCTGGGGATCATCTTCCACGACGCGGCTTAGGGATGGCACTTCGTCGGGGTGGCCAGGGGCTCTCTTGTGACGCTGACATTCTCGTCGTGGTGGCCCTCCGGGTCCGGCGGAGAGCCGGCCCAAGGGCAGGCTCAGGGCCACCATCCACGTCTTCGCTGCGATCAGCATCGCAATTCGTGTGTGGCGGCCCTGCGGCCGCCATGACGGTGGGGTAGGTCGGTGCTGGCTGTTGGGTTCCCTACCAGCCTCCCCTCAACCCCCGTTCGCGTGCGGCTTCAGCACCGCGTTCAGCACGGCATGCACCGGCGTGGGCACGCCGCGTTCCCGCCCCAGCGCCACGACCTTGCCGGAGAGCCAGGGCAACTCGATCCGCCCGCCGCGGATCAGGTCATGCGCCATGGACGCCATCATCGCCGGCGGGGCCTGCTTGGAGAACGCCATCGCCTTGTCGGCGGCGTCGTCCGGCAGCGCGATGCCGCAGGCCTTGCCGAGCGCGATCACCTCCCGGGTGGCGAGGTCCCATTGTTCCATGATGTCCGCGTCCTCCCGCAATTTGCCGATCGGCGTGCGGGTCGCGGCGGTGAAGGCGCTGTTGGTGGCCAGGATGATGAACTTCATCCAGATCTCGGTCAGGATCGCCGGGCTGTGCGAGGCATCGAAGCCGGCCGCCTTGCAGAGCGCCAGGAACGCCTCCCCCCGCGCGCTTTTCCCGCCGCCGAGTTCCCCGAACACCAGCCGCATGAAGGTCCCGGTCTGCCGGATCACGCCCGGTTCGGCGATCGTGGCGCTGATCTGTGCGACCCCGCCCATCACCGCGCCGGCGCCCAGGATGGGGACCAGCCGCTCGGGTGCGTCGATGCCGTTCTGGAACGTGATCACCGCCGTGTCCGGCCCAATCAGCGGCTTGATGCGTTCGCCCGCGCTCTCGACATCCCAGAGCTTGACGCAGAACATCACGATATCGACCGGCCCGATGGAGGCCGGGTCGTCGGTCGCCTGGCACGGGCTGATGAGCGTGTCGCCCCGCCCGCCCTCAACCCGCAGGCCGTTCTTCTGCATCGCGGCCAGATGGGCGCCGCGGGCGACGAAGGTGACGTCGGCTCCGGCCTTGGCCAGGGCTGCCCCGAAGGCGCCGCCGACGCCGCCGGCACCGATCACAGCGATGCGCATGCTTGAACTCTCCTGATTGGTAGGTGGTCGGATCGCCAGGGCTTTGGCTCAGGCCGGATCGAAGGAGCAATCCTTCTTCGGCGTCAGGTCATAGGGCAGGGCGAAGCCCTCCATCGCGGCCAGCCGTTGTGACCACGCCTGGACATTCGGCCAGTTGGCGATGTCGAAACCGCCCTCCGCCATGAACACCATCCGGCCCCAGCAGCCGATATCGGCGATGGTCGGGGCGTCACCGACCAGCCAGTCCCGGCCTTCGAGGGCTGTATTGACGAAGGTAATGGCGGCCTCGGCCGGCGGACGGAAATAGTCCATCACGGCGGGATCGACCGTGCGGAAGCGGTGATAGTGCCGCACCTTGGCGACGTTCGTGATCGCGTCCGATTCCCACGACAGCCATTCCCGCGCGGTCCAGCGGTCCTGTTCCGTCTTGCCTTCAAAGCAGCCGGTCACCCGGGCAAGGTAATCGAGGATGACATTCGACTGGACAATCGTCAGGCCCTTGTGGCGCAGCGCAGGCACCTGGCCATAGCGGTTGACGGCCAGATACTCCGGTTCCTTCTGTCGGCCGAACTTCAGGTTCACCGTGCGGAAATCGAAGGGCAGCCGCGACAGCGACAGGAACAGCATCGGCTTGTAGGTCGAGCTGGACGTGAAGCTCCCGTACAGCGTCAGGCGATCGGGCTGGTCCATGGTGATCCCCTTTTCGCCGAACGGGCGGGCATGGTGCCCGCCCTTCCCGGTCGTGCTCAGCCCGGCAGTTCGAGGACGTTCTTCGCCAGGATGTTCCGCTGGATCTCATTCGATCCGGCGTAGATCGAGGCCGGGCGCGATTGCAGGAACAGCCCGGTCGGGTTGAGGTCCCGGTTCCCTTCCATCGGGCCGAGGCCGGCGCCGTACTCCCCGCTGATTTCCAGCGCGGTCTCGGTGATCCGCTGGAACAATTCGGTCTGGTAGACCTTGAGCATGGAAACGTCGGGGCCCAGCAATTCGCCGCGGCGCACCTTCTCGACGAAGGTTTCGTACAGGTCCTTGTGGTCCTGCAGCTCCATCCGCAATTTGTTGTACCGCTCCTGGAACTGGTCGTCTTCCCAGCAGCCCATGCGTTCGGCGACGTTCTTCAGGCCCTTCAGCGCGAAGGAGGACTGGCGGGGAGAGCCGGAGCCGATACGCTCAAAGCCCAGCAGGGCCTTGGCCATGGTCCAGCCCTTGTCGATCTGGCCGACCAGGTTGTTCTT
>CANJSR010000230.1 GCA_947476855.1 Acetobacteraceae bacterium | reverse complement strand
TGTCCAGCACCTCGGCGCCCGCGCGGCTGGCGGGGCCGGCATCGTGATGGCCGAGGCGACCGCCGTCTCCCCCATCGGACGCATCACCCCGGGCTGCCTCGGCGCCTATGACCCGGCGCATCAGGCCCTGCTCGCCCGTCTGGCGGCCGTGATCGAGCTTTGCGGCTCGGTCCCCGCCATCCAGATCGCTCATGCCGGCCGCAAGGCATCGTGCCATGTGCCGTGGGAGGGCGGGAAGCCGATCCTGCCGCAGGACGGCGGCTGGGTTCCCGTCGCCCCCAGCCGGATCCCGATGGTCGCCGGCTCGGTCGATCCGCACCCGCTGTCGGCGTCCGAGGTCGGCGACGTCGTCGCCCAGTTCGCCGCCACCGCCCGCATGGCGCGGGAGGCCGGGTTCAAGCTGCTCGAGATTCATGGCGCGCATGGGTATCTGGCGCACTCCTTCCTCTCCCCCATCTCCAACCATCGCAACGACTCCTACGGCGGCGACCTGGCCGGCAGGTCGCGCTTCCTGATGGAGATCATCGAAGCCGTGCGCGGCGAATGGCCCGACGACCTGCCGCTGTGGGTGCGGCTGTCGTGCTCGGACTACATGCCGGGCGGCCTGACGATCGAGGACCAGGTCGAGGTCTGCCGCCGCATCGCCGCCACCGGGAAGGTGGACCTGATCGACTGCTCCTCGGGCGGGGTGTCGAACGACCAGAAGATCCCGTCGCTGCATCCCGGCTACCAGGTGCCCTTCGCCGAGGCGATCCGCAGCCGGGCCGGCATCGCAACCGGCGCGGTCGGACTGATCACCGAAGCCACCCACGCGGCCGAGATCGTGGCAAACGGCCGCGCCGACGTCGTCCTGCTGGCCCGCGGCCTGCTGGCCGACCCGGCCTGGCCCCTGCGCGCAGCCAAGACCCTCGGCGTGCAACCGGACCTGCTGAACCAATACCTGCGGGCTTCGTTGTAGGACTGGGGGAGAAGGGCGGGGCTTTGCCCCGGACCCCATCAGGGGGCCTTGCCCCCGGAACCCCCACCAAGGGCGACGGCCCTTGGAACCGGTCAGTTTGGGGGGATGACGGGAGGGGTTGAGGCATCACCTCAGCCCCTCCCGTCATCCCCCCAGCCAATGGTTTCCAAAGGCCGCCGGCCTTTGGTGGGGTCCAGGGGCAAAGCCCCTGGCGGGGTTTGGGGCGGAGCCCCGCCCTTCCTCCCCCCATCCAACAATGGACCCCAGGGGTCGGACCGACTATCAGGACCGCTCCCATGCGAGTGCCATTGAAGCGATGCTGATCCGCCTGCTTGTCGGCGTTGTCGACACCTGCCGACGCCAAGCCCTTGCCGTGCTGCTTGCTGGTCTGGCGCTGGCCGCCTTCTCCGGCTGGTATGCGTCCAGCCACATGGGGGTCAGCACCGACACCGACCTCATGTTTTCGGCCGAGTTGCCGTGGCGGAAGCGCTCGATCGAGATGGCGCGGGATTTCCCGCAATTCCAGGACCTGATCGTCGCCGTCGTGGACGCCCGCACGCCCGAGGAAGCGGACGCCACCGCCGCCGCCCTGGCCAAGGCGGCAGGGGCCGATACCCGCCATTTCCGCTCAGTCCGCCGCCCCGACGCGTCGCCCTTCTTCGACAAGTACGGCCTGCTGCTGCTGGAACCGGCGCGCCTGGCCGAGTTGATGGATAAGACCATCGACGCCCAGCCCTTCCTGGGGCAGCTCGTGGCCGATCCCTCGGCGCGCGGGCTGTTCTCGGCCCTGGCCCTGCTGGGCATGGGCGTGACGAAGGAGGACACGAACCTCACGCCCTACCAGGCGCCACTGAAGGCGTTCCATGTGGCGCTGACCGACATCCTGGCCGGCAAGCCGCAGCCGCTGTCGTGGCAGAACCTGCTGGGCGGGGACCTGACCGATCTTGCCGGCCGGTTCCGCTTCGTGCTGCTGCAACCAAGGCTCGACCACACCGCCTTGGAACCAGGCGGGGACGCGACGGCCGCCCTGCGGCGGATGATCCCGGACCTGGAGTTCGTGAAGGTCGGCACCGCCCGGGTCCGCGTCACCGGCCAGGTGCCGATGGCGGATGAGGAGTTCGCGACGGTCGCCACCGGCGCGGTGGAGGGCATGATCATCTCCGCCGTGCTGGTCACGATCTGCCTGTTCCTCGCGGTCTGGTCCTGGCGGCTGATCATCCCGATCCTGCTGACGCTGGGCCTGGGGCTGATGCTGACGCTGCTGTTCGCCGCGGTGGCGGTAGGCACGCTGAACGTGATTTCGGTGGGCTTCGGCATCCTGTTCCTGGGCATGGCGGTCGATTTCGGCATCCAGTTCTCGGTCCGCTACCGCGAGTACCGCCTCATTTCCGGCGATCCCGCCACCGCCATGGCGCTGACCGCGCGCCTGGCCGGGCCGCAGATGCTGCTGGCGGCGCTGGCGAGTGCCGCGGGCTTCCTCGGCTTCCTGCCCACCGATTTCGCCGGCGTCGCGGAACTCGGCCTGATCGCGGGCGGGGGCATGCTGATCGGGTTCGCCTGTTCCGTGACCTTCCTGCCCGCCGTCATCACGCTGTTCCGCCCGCGCGGGGAGCAGGAGGAAGTCGGCTTCGCCTGGGCCGCCCCGCTCGATCCCGTGGTAACGCGGGGGCGCTGGGTGATCCTCGGCGCCTCGGCCCTGCTGGTCGTGGCCGGGATGGTGCTGATCCCGCGCCTGAGCTTCAACGCCGACCCGCTGGGCACCAAGGACCCGAACACCGAGGCGGTGCGGACCCTGCGGGAGCTGATCGAAAGCCCGCTGACCAACCCCTATACGGTGGACATCCTGGTCCGGAACCAGGCCGAGGTGACCGCCATGGCGGACAGGCTCCGGTCTCTGCCCACCGTGTCGGGCGTGATCAGCCTCCTGTCCTTCGTGCCCCCCAACCAGCCGGAAAAACTGGCCCTGATCGCGGATGCCAACACGATCCTGGCGCCGACGCTGAACGCCCGGGTCTCGGCCGCCCCTGTCACGGCCGAGGAGGTGCGGCTGGCCGCGGAAACCGCCCTGGCGCAGATCGAGCCGGCGATGGCCAAGCTGCCGAACGACCATCCGCTGGCCGACATCGGACGCGACCTGAAGGCGCTGGCGAAGGCGCCGGAGGCCATCCTGGTCTCGGCCAATGCCGCCCTGACCCGCTTCCTGCCCGCGCAGTTGGAACGACTGCGGATGTCCCTGACGGCGGAGCCGGTGACGCGGGAGACGGTGCCGGAGACGATCGCGCGCGACTGGGTGGCGCCGGACGGGCGGCTGCGGATGCAGGTGAACGCGACCGATGAGGCCCTGGCGGCCGGCGCGATCAAGGAATTCGCCGCCCAGGTCCGGACCGTGGCACCCGAGGCCGGCGGACCGGCAATCAAAATCGACGCCACCAGCGACACCATCGTCGGTGCCTTCCGCTCGGCGTCGATCACCGCGCTGATCGTGATCGCGGCCATGCTGATGGTGGTGCAGCGGCGGGTCCTGGACGTGGCGCTGGTGATGGCGCCGCTGCTGCTGTCGTCGCTGCTGACCCTGCTGGTCGTGGTGGTGATCGGGATGAAGCTGAACTTCGCCAACATCATCGCCCTGCCCCTGCTGCTGGGCGTCGGCGTATCCTACAATGTGTATTTCGTGATGAACTGGCGGGAAGGCCTGAGCAACCCGCTGGGATCGGCCACCACGCGCGCGGTCGTGTTCTCGGCCCTGACGACGGCGATGGCCTTTGGCGCGCTGGCGCTGTCGGGCCATCCGGGCACGGCGAGCATGGGATTGCTGCTGCTGATCAGTTTGGGATGCACTTTGGTCTCAAGTCTTGTATTCCTGCCGGCGTTGCTGGCGGCGATGGGGCGACCCAAGGGGATGTAGCCTGGGATGTAGTGACCCAGGTATGTTGCCGCCGTAACGCGTGAATACAAATGGATGCACGAAATCGTGCACAGAGGTCCGGATGCGTTGGATATCACCGATAGTGGCCCTCGCGGGCCTGCTGGTGGGTGGCGGCGCCTTGCCACCCGTGGATTGTGGGGCCTCCGCGCCCGCCCCTCGCGGTGTCGCCGCGACGCTTGAACCGACCGGGCTGATCTCGGTTGTCGGCGTCGTCGGGCACGCATCCACGACTGGGTCTCCCTTGGGGAGAGGCGTGGGGCAAACGGTGGGCGCGACTCCGTCGGCGGCGGCCTCGGCGGTGAACCATCCCTGCGGGGTGGCGGCCGAACCGGTCGGGATCGCCTCCGGCACGCTGCGCAACGACACGGCGGACGCGCTGCACGGCCTGCAACCAACCGAGGGATTGCACTCTCCGCTCAGTGACTCGCGGACTGGCTTCCGCTAGAGCGCGTTCAGCCTGACCGGAAACGGAGAACGCGCTCTAGCTCTTTGTTTGATCGCATGATTCACGGCCTGTGACGTGTACGCTCAGGCCGATCATGCTCTAGCCAGCCGAACCGCTCGCCTGGCGCCCAAGCCGAGCCTCGGCGAGCAGGCAGAGGATTTCGAACAGGATGGAGGCGCCGTTGAAGGCGGTGATGGTCCCGACATCGAAGGGTGGGGCCACCTCCACCAGGTCGCCGCCGATGATGTCGAGGCCGCGCAGCGCGCGCAGCAGGCGCAGCGCCTCCAGCGCCGTCATCCCGCCGGCCTCGGGCGTGCCGGTGCCCGGCGCCTGGGAGGGGTCCAGGCTGTCGATGTCGAAGGTCAGGTAGACCGGGCCGGCGCCGACCACGCGACGGGCTTCCTCGGCCGCGAATCGCCAGCCCTGGTCGTGGAACTCCTCCATCGGCAGCACCCGCATGCCGCTGCGCTGGCTGAAGCCCCAATGGTCGGGGTCGTTGACGGTGCCGCGGATGCCGATCTGGATCACGCGCCTGGGGTCGAGCAGCCCTTCGTCCACCGCCCGCCGGAACGGCGCGCCGTGATGGAAGCGGGAGCCGAGGTAGTCATCCCCCGTGTCGCAATGGGCATCGATATGGATCATCCCGATGGGTCCCGTGGTCGCCACCGCGCGCAGGATCGGCAGGCTGATCGAATGGTCTCCACCGACCGAGAGCGGCGTGATCCCCGCGGCGATGACGGGGCGGTAGAAGGCGGTGATCTCCTCCAGCGCGCCGACCAGTTCGTAGGGCTTCTCGATCCAGCAATCGCCGAGGTCGCGGACCCGGCAGGCGGCGAAGGGGGCGATACCGGTGACGCCGTTGATCCGGCGGAGCAGCGTCGATTGCTCCCGCACCGCGCGGGGGCCATGGCGGGCGCCGGTGCGGTTGGTGACGCCCCCGTCGAAGGGGACGCCGATCACGCCGATATCCACCGCCGTCAGGTCCGTCTCGACGGGGGCGCGGAAGAAGGACGCGATCCCGGTGTAGCGCGGGCGGGCCTGCGGGTCGGCGAGGTCGAGGTAGGTGGCGGGCTGCTTGATCTCGGGCATGGTGCTCTCCTCGTCGCCGGTTCGCGCGGCGGGGTGTCCGCGCGCGACTGTACCGCCCGACTGGCCGGCGCGGCCAGTTTTCACTTCGGGATGGTCTTTCGGTGCGCGCGAGGGCGGGCCAGACCAATGCCGAAGGGAGAACGGTTGGGCATGGAAATCGGATACGGAAACCCGATATAGGGTGATCCTGGACCCGAGACGGAACCGTCCCCCATGCGCCTCTTTATCGCGATCTTCCTGCCCTGGCTGGCCTTCTTCACGATCGGGCGCCCATTTGCCGGGATCATCTGCCTGCTGCTGCAGATCACTCTGATCGGCTGGATCCCGGCCGCGATCTGGGCGGCCTATTCGGTCAGCCAGTATCACACGGACCGGAAGATCCGGGACGCGATGTACAGCGGCCGGCCGCCCTACTGATCGGGGGCCTAGTTTACGCGATTACGGAATAGGCGTCGCCGTCATCCACGGGGAGGCCCTTGCCGCCCTTGAACCGAATGGTACGAGGCTGGACGACGTGTCGCTCACCCCCTTTCTTGACCCATTGGTCATGGACCTGGATGCCTTTGCCATCCTGCCCCAGGTAGATCGCCGCGTGCGACGTGCCGTTAGTCGCGTTCTTGTATTCTCGGTCCTGAAACGTCGCGATTGCCGTGCCGCGTTGCAGATCCGCGCCACGGACGTGCTCGCCCTCGGCCCACAGTGAACTGGCGGGGGTTTTTGCGGCCTTTTTCACATAGGCCACACACTGCCCGTCGCCGACCGAAGTATTGAGGTCGGCATCCGGGTCCGTCGCGATATAGACCATTGGTGAGGCATCCTGTTTGCTGTCCGGCATGGTTCACCCCTCGTGGGGAAAACCATGCAATCGTGCCAGCAAACACGCTATTACGCTGTGACGGGGCTCACAGATGCGCCCCCGTCATGAGCGCCTCAGAGCTTCCCCGCACGCACCAGGCGGCCGGGACGAGCCCCGGTTTCCTGGTCGTTCTCGAAGATGCAGACGCCGCTGTTGAACGTCGCATGGTAGCCCTGCGCGCGCTGCACCAGGCGCTTGCCGCCGGCGGGCAGGTCGTAGCGCATCTCCGGGTGAAACAGACGCAGGTTGTTGTGGTCGATGATGTTCAAATCGGCCTTCTTGCCCACCGCCAGACGACCGCGGTCGTTGAAGCCGAAGAAGTCCGCGGTTTCGCTGGTCAGCCGCTTCACCACGAATTCCAGCCGGAGCTGCGGCCCGCGGTCCCGATCCCGCGCCCAGTGCGTCAGCATGTAGGTCGGGAGCGAGCTGTCGCAGATCAGCCCGCAATGCGCCCCGCCATCCCCGAGGCCCAGCAGCGTATCCGGGTCGGTAATCATCTGGTGCACCACGCCATGATCGCCATAGACGTAGTTGGTGACGGGATAGAACAGCATCCGGTCGCCGTTCTCTCCGGTCAGGTAGTCGTAGCAGAACTCCTCGGGCGTCAGGTTCGTCTTCGCCGCCAGCGCAGCGATCGAGCGACTGTCGTCGGGTTCGTAGTCCGGCGGGTCGCCCAGCACGTATTGCCGATCCCAGCGCGTGGCGATCGGACGCTGCAAGGGCGGCAGGACGGCCAGCAGTTCCTCGGAGGAGTCCTCGTTCAGGATTTGCGCCCGGATCACCGGGTCGCGCAGGCGCGCCAGGCGTTCGGCCAACGGCAGCTTCAGCAGCGCGGCGAAGGTCGGGCGGGCGGCGAAGGGAGTCAGAGACGTGGTCAGGCCCAGGATGATACCCACCGGACGGCCTGCCACCTGGGCGGTGACCTGCGCGCCGTCGGCCCGCGCCTTGCGCACGCCCATCATCAGCCGCCGCCACCGGTCCGGATCGTAGGAGCGGTCGGTCAGCAGGAACCAGAACGGCACATTGTTGGTCTTGCAGAGCTCGGTGATCCAGCGGAACTCCGCCGTCTCGTCCTCAAAGTCGCTGAGCATTCCATAGGTGCCGCGGCCGACACGCTTGAAGGCGCGGGCGATGCCGAGCAACTCCTTTTCCTCGGAATAACGGCCAGGCACCAGGTCGCCGGAGGTCGTCTTGTGCTGGTCGGTGCGCGAGGTCGTGAAGCCAAAGGCGCCGGCGCGGAGGGCTTCCTCGGTCAGGCGGCTCATGGTCTCAATATCGTCGGGCGTGGCCTTCTCCCGGCGCACCGCGCGGTCGCCCATCACATAGACCCGCAACGGATGGTGCGAGACCTGGGCGGCCACGTCGATCGTGCGCGGCAGACGCTCCAGCGCGTTCAGGTAGTCGGGGAAGGATTCCCAGTCCCACTTC
>CANJSR010000229.1 GCA_947476855.1 Acetobacteraceae bacterium | reverse complement strand
GACCAGGCTGGACGGCGTCGCTGAACGGGTTGGGCTATATCGAGATGGTGCGGGAGTCAGTCTGATGTCGAACGAAACCAACGCCCTCGCGCAGATCCACCGCCAGATCATGTGGAACCGCCTGATCGCCGTGGTAGAGGAACAGGCGCAGATCATGATCCGCACCGCCTTTTCCACCACGGTGCGCGAAGCCGGAGACCTGTCCGCCGGCATCTTCGACCTGCATGGCCGCATGATGGCCCAGGCCGTCACCGGAACGCCTGGCCACGTGAACTCCATGGCCGAAAGCGTGGGTCATTTCCTGAAGAAATTCCCCACCACCGTCATGCGCCCCGGCGACCACTACATCACCAACGACCCCTGGCTCGGCACTGGCCATCTGCACGATCTGACTGTGGTGACACCTGCCTTTCATGATGGAGAGATTGTCGGCCTTCTTGCCAATACAGCTCATGTCATCGACATCGGCGGCCTGGGCATGGGACCCGATGGGCGATCCGTGTTCGAGGAAGGGATGTACATCCCCATCGTCCGCTGCTTCGAACAGGGCAAGCCGAACGAAACCTTCTTCGACTTCATCCGCGCCGGTTCCCGCCTGCCGGTGGAGCTTGAAGGCGATATCTACTCCCTGTGCGCCTGCAACGACGCCGCGGTCCATCGCCTGTCGGAGATGATGGGGGAATTCGAGATGACCAGCCTCGATCCCCTGGCGCAGTTCATCTTCGATTCCTCCCGTCGCGCGACATTGGCCGAAATCGCGAAGATCCCGCGCGGCAGCTTTGACAACGAAATCTACTCCGACGGCTACGACGAGCCGGTCCGCCTCTCGGCGCGCATGACCATCCTGGAAGACGCTATCGAGGTCGATTTCACCGGCACGTCCGGCCTGTCTCCTCGCGGCATCAACGTCCCGCCCGCCTATTGCCGGGCCTATTCCTGCTTCGGGATCAAGTGCGTGGTGGCGCCGGAGGTGCCGAACAACTGGGCGTCCCTGGAACCGTTCCGGATGAAAATACCGGAAGGCTGCATCCTGAACGCGCCGCATCCCTATCCCGTCTCGGTGCGCCACGTCACCGGCCATCTGCTGCCTGACCTGATGATGGGCTGCCTGCACCAGGTCGTGCCCGACCGCGTCACGGCCGAGGGTTCGTCGTCGCTCTGGAACCCGCCGCTGAAAGGCGGATCGTCAGTGTCTGGCCAGGCGCGTGGCAACCGGCCGGTGGTCGGAGACTTTGAAATCATCACCTTCAATTCCGGCGGCACCGGCGCACGCCCCGGATCGGATGGGCTGAACGCGACGGCCTTTCCATCTGGCGTGCGAACCATGCCTGTGGAGGCGACCGAGAACGTCGCCCCCATCATCATCTGGCGCAAGGAACTGAAACCCGATTCAGGCGGCGCGGGCCACACCCGCGGCGGCACCGGCCAGATCATGGAGATCGCGACGAAAGGTGATCTGGAATACGCGGTGAACGCCAGCTTCGACCGCATCGCCCATGCGCCCAAGGGCCGGGAAGGCGGGCTGGAAGGCGGCAACGGCGTCGTGACCCTGAAAACCGGGAAGAAACTGCGCGCCAAGGGATTTCAGGTCATTCCCGACGGCGATCGCCTGATCCTGGAACTGCCGGGCGGCGGCGGCATGGGCGATGCCACGACGCGCGATCCGGCATTGGTCGCGCTGGATGTGCGGGACGGCCTGGTTTCGGTGGAAAATGCCAGGGCGCTGTACAAGGTCGCTGTTACGGCCGAGGGGGTTGTCGATAGCGTCGCGACCGCCGCCCTGCGCGGCTGATCCGGACCTGTCGCGATGCTGGACGCAGGCCCAGCACCCACGGCTTCTCCCCGGGCCGGAAGGAAGCCGGACCACCATGCTGGTGGTCCGTCACTTCCAAAAACATCAGGCGAAATCACCCGTCAGTTCGGCACGCACTTCTTCCGGCAGGATCGTCATGTGCCGGTAGTTCTGGTGATCAAACCCCAGCACAACCTCCGCGCCCGGGCTGCAGAACGCGGCCACCTGATCGGCGGTAAAGGGGAAATGCACGAACTGCACGGATGAAGCCTTGCCCTCGGCCGTCGTGCGATCCTGGTCCGTTTCGGCCTGAGCACGAATGATCTCGCCACCGACACGCAGGAACGCCGTCTCCTCGATCCCGCCCATGCCACCCAGGATACGGCGACGGCGGATCGGATCGTCGATCTCCACCATGAAGGTCGCGACCAGTTCCATCCCTTGCGGGATCAGCGGGTTGTAGGCTTCCAGCTCATCCGCGAGTTGTTCGGCGCCACCCTTTTCGATGTAGAGCATCTCCTGCACTTGCAGCCACATGCTCTCCCAGCACTCAAAGTAGAAGGTCACGACCGGGCCGACCTCCACCCGCCGGTTCCGCTTGCGCGCGGCGATCCGGCGACGGTGTTCGGTGCGGCGCGGGGCATACTCCGCGGTCGGGACGATGTCGTCCGCGGTCAGGGCATGCTTCGTTGTCATCACAGTCTCCAGGCTTGATCAGGCACCAATGCCATAGGCACGCGCGAGAAGTTGAATCGGGTGCGTCACGAGTTCCGGCTTCGGCTTGTCATCGCCCAGGCGATCCATGCCCTGCACGATATGCACGCCGGCCAGCGGGCATTCCGACATAACGAAGCCCGGGCCGTTCTGCGCGGCCTGCCGAGCGACGGGTCGGCCGACTTTGATGGCGGTCTCGAAATGCTCCTGCTTGAAGCCCCAGGACCCGCCGTGACCCGAGCAACGCTCGATCACCTTGACGTCGGCGGATGGGATCAGTCGCAGCATCTCCGCGCCCTTCTGCCCCATGTTCTGGGCGCGGGCGTGGCAAGCCATGTGCAGGGTCAGCGTGCCGTCGATCGGCTGCATGCCCGGCGCCATGCCTTCCTTCTTGGCGATGTCGACGATGTACTCGGTGATGTCGAAAGTCGCCTTCGACAGCGCGATCACTTCGGGATCGTCAGGCAGGATCAGCGGCCATTCGAATTTCAGCATCAGCGCGCAGGACGGCACCAGGCCGATCACGTCGTAGCCCTGGTCGATCCAGGGTTTCATTTCCTGTGCAACGGTCCGCGCGTTGCGGGCGACATCCTGGATGCGGCCCTGTTCCAGCAGCGGCATGCCGCAGCAGCTCGGGTGCAGCACGACGGTTTCAACCCCGTTGCGCGCCAGCACTTCCCGCGCATCCAGTCCCACGCCCGGCGTGTTGAAGTTCACGAAACACGTCGCGTAGATCACGGCCTTGCGACCGTGGGCCGGAGCCTCCCGGTTCACGACAGGCGTATTGGCGGACAGGTTGACGAAGCTGTTGGACGCGTATTTCGGCAGTTCGGCGTCCGGATGCAGGCCGGCGGCGCCGCGCACGATCGGGCCCAGCACGGTGTTGCCACGCTCGGTCGCCCAATTGGCGATCGGGGCCACCAGGCTGGCCAGCACGCCGTTGCGGTCGGTCTCGGCCAGTTGCTTGTCGGCGAACTTCAGATCGCCCTGGCGCGCTTCCATCGCGCGGAAGCGCAGCATCAGATGCGGGAAATCCAGGTTGAATTCATGCGGTGGGACATAGGGACACTTCGTCATGTAGCACATGTCGCAAAGCGTGCACTTGTCCACGACCTGCTTGAAATTGGCCGGGTCAACGCCGTCCAGTTCCATGGTCGGTGACTCGTCGACCAGATCGAACAGGATCGGAAACGAGTCACAAAGATTGAAGCAACGACGGCAACCGTGGCAAATATCGAATACCCGGTGCAGTTCCTTTTCGATCTCGATCGGATCGTAGAAACTGTCATCCTGCCAGGCAATCGGATGGCGGGTCGGCGCCTCCAGGCTGCCTTCTCTCATCGCTGCGTCTTTCTTTTTATTGGGGGCGGGAACCCCTCTCCCCGCAAAGGGAGAGGGGCAATCGGATCAGGCGAGCTCGTTCAGCGCGCGCTGGAAACGACCGGCATGCGACCGCTCGGCCTTCGCCAGCGTCTCAAACCAGTCGGCGACTTCGTCGAAGCCTTCCTCACGCGCGGTGCGCGCCATGCCCGGATACATGTCGGTGTATTCGTGCGTCTCACCCGCGATCGCGGCGGCGAGGTTCTTCGAGGTCTCCCCGATCGGCAGGCCGGTCGCCGGATCGCCCGACTCCTCGAGGTATTCGAGGTGGCCGTGCGCGTGGCCGGTTTCACCTTCGGCCGTCGAGCGGAACACCGCGGCGACGTCGTTGTGGCCTTCAACGTCGGCCTTTTGCGCGAAGTACAGGTAACGGCGGTTGGCCTGCGATTCACCGGCAAACGCGGCCTTCAGATTGTCTTCCGTCTTCGTGCCCTTGAGCGCTGGCATGGCTTTATCCTTTCTGCTTCTACGTCGGTCGAGGAAGCCAAAAGGGCCACGGCCGAACGGGCGTCGAACCCTTCGGTCGCGTCCCCGTCTCCCTACCCATGCAATCTACTCCATCCGAGGATTAAATTGAAGTTCGAAGCTTCATGAAATTTTTCGATCATTGCCAGTGGCGGGAACGATCGACCAGCCACAGGCCGCGAATGCCCGTTTCTGGGCGTCTGGCGGCTCCGCCACGGCTTCCACCGGCGGGTCCAGGGGTAGCCGGATGGCGCGGGCCAGCAGGTGCATCGGCCCATCGCCGCCGCCATAGCGCGCATCGCCCAGGATCGGGCAGCCGAGTTCCGCGCAATGGACGCGGATTTGATGCGTGCGGCCGGTGCGGGGGCGCAGTTTCAGCCAGGTCAGACCATCGGTCCGCCCCATCACCCGCCAGTCGGTGATTGCCGCCTGTCCGCGTGGGTCGACGACGATCCGCCAGCCCTCCGGCCCGGTGCGGCGCAGCAAGGGGCGGTCGATCGTGCCCTCGGCCCTTGCGACATCCCCGCGCACCACCGCCCAATAGACCTTGCGGGCCTGCCCCGCCGCGAACGCCGCTTGCGCCTCCAGCAGCGCCGCCTTCCGCAACGCGATCACCAGGCAGCCGGCGGTGTCGGCATCCAGGCGGTGCGCGAGCCAGGGGCCGTCCCGCCGCTTGCTGAGCAAAGAGAACCAGTCCTCGACACTCGGTCCGCCAGCTGGCCCGGGATGCACGGGCAGGCCGGCGGGCTTGTCGATCACGACAAAGCGCTGGTCCTGAAACAGGATTGCGGGCAGCGGCCTAATCGGGATCACGCCCTTTGGCCGAGGCGTATTGGTTCCCGAACAGCGAATCCCGCTTCTGGAAGGCGTATTTCACGCCGTGGGTCTTCATGTTCTCCCGGAACTGCCTCGCCATCGGGGCGTTGTGGCCGCGGGCGTCGATCTCGGCACCGATGCGTTGCAGGGTCCGGGCTCCCATCAGTTCCAGGCCCAGGTTCACCATCCGCTTATTGGCCGACAACAGATGCGGGTCGACCAGCCCCATGCGTTCGGCCAGGCGCATCGTTTCAGCCGCCAGTTCCTCGGCCGGGTAGGATTTCAGTGCCAGCCCGACCTCGGCCGCGTCCTTCCCGGTCAGGCTGTCGCCGGTCAGCAGCAGCCGCTTCGCCCATTGCGGGCCGCAGTGATACAGCCACATCGACCCGGGCGGAGTCCCCAGATCGCGCACCGGCGGAAACCCGATCCGCGCGTCGTCGGCCACCAGGATGATGTCGCAGAACCAGGCAAGCTCCGTCCCGATCCCGATGCAGGTGCCATGGACCTGGGCGATCACCGGCTTGTGCATGTCGAAGATTTGCACCCGCAGGCGCTGCCCTTGCTCCAGCCGCCAGATGTCGTCATCCAGTTCCACCCGCCCGCGATAGTCCGGACCACGGCCCGAAGAATACTCGTTCAGATCGGCCCCGGCGCAGAAATGCGGGCCGGCGCCGCGCAGGATCACGGCATGGACGGGGTTGTATTCGTCCGCCTCCAGCAGCGCCGCGTTCAGTTCGCGCAGCAACTGGCCTGATAGCGCGTTCCGCCGCTCCGGCCGGTTGAGCGTGATGATCGCCGTGGTGCCTTGCACCTCATACTTGACCTGCTCGAAATCCATTGTTTCCCCCCATCCTCTCTCCGCCGCAGGATCGCCGAGCGGAGGAGGCGGTGCAAGGCTGGGTGTGGGCGGGTTCACACGCGGATGAAACGATTTCAGGATAGGCTGCCGAGGATCGGGGGAAAACAGCATGGCCAGTCTGTCGGATCTGTTCGACCAAATGCGGGGTTGGTTCGGCTTCGGCCGCCCGCCCGTGCACCGCGCCATCCGCCGCGCCTACCGGCGGTTGGAGGCGATGACATCCGACGGTGTGGCGGTACCGGAGGATCTGGCTCGTCAGATCATGATCGCCGCGGAGGCGGAGCGGGCGAGCGCCGTGACGCCCGAGATCGAGGCCGCGTTCTATGTGGTGAACGCCCGGCTGGTGCGGCTGCGGCGCGGCCAGGCGCAGGGCGGGGAGGAGGCGAAGGCCCCCTTCGCCGACGCGCTGGACGACTCAGACCTGTTGCTGAAATTCGCGGCCGAGACGGGCAATCAGGTCCCGCGCGAAACGATCAACCCCCTGCTCGCGGCCAAGGAAGCCGCCGCGAATGGCACCCTGACGCAGGACATGCAGGCCCGGTTTTATGAAGCCTATGGAAAGCTGTGCAAGCAGTTCGGAGAGGTTACAGCCGATACGATCCGCGCCTGCCGGTCGGAGCATACCAGGCGCACGCTGCGCTGGAACCGCGTCGTGGCCCTGGTGCTGACGACCGGGATCGCCATCGGATCGGTGACCGTGTTCGTGGCGGACAGCCTGTCCTCCAACATCGAGACCCACATCAACGCCGCCAATGAATCAGCGGCCCGCCTGCGCGCCACCATTTCCCAGAACGACATCACCGAGTCCACGAGGCGCGACGAGCAGGATGTGGACCCGTGTGAGATGCTGACCACCCCGCCGGCCAGCCGCGTACGCGAGCGGATGGCGGCGACCGAGATCGAGCCGCTGCAGCACTTCGCCGCCAATGTCCGCGACATCCGCAGCCAGGCGATCAAACTGAACGTGTTCGTCGGCCGGATAGAGTGCGATCCCTTCGCGACCTGCGCCGCGCCGCGTGGCGGGATGTGCCAGGCAAGCTGCTATGATGAAAGCAAGGTTCTGGTGTCCGACCGGTTTGAACTCAATCCCGCCATTCGTAACTACACGGCCGAGGTGCTGTGCAAGATCAAGACCTATCAGTCGGTCCGGTCCTTCGCGTCGAACGTGCAGTCCGACTATAAGGCGGCGATCGGCGCCCTCGCGTCCTACGCATTCCCCATCTTCTACGCGCTTCTCGGCGCCTATGCGTTCCGGCTGCGGCTGTTTGTCGATACGATCCGCAGCCGGACCTATCATCCGTCCTTCGCTGACTCGGCGCGGATGATCACGGCGGTGATCGCGGGCGCCATCGCGGGGCTGTTCAATCCCGCGACCGGGTTTTCGCTGTCCCCGCTCGCGACCGCCTTCCTGGTTGGCTATGGGGTGGAACTGTTCTTCCGGTTCCTCGACACGCTGCTGAACGCGTTCGGATCGTCCAGCGCGACCACGCCGCGGCCGCCGCGCACGCCGACCTGAGCGGAGTTGTCCGAGGCCCCTCCCACGCCTATAGATTCGGAAAACCCAGGAGGGCCGGACCATGAAGATCGCGCGCATTGAAACGTTCCTGTTCGACCCGGGAACGGCCAAGAACCTGCTGTTCTGCCGCGTGGAAACCGAATCCGGCATCCATGGCTGGGGGGAGGCCTACG
>CANJSR010000228.1 GCA_947476855.1 Acetobacteraceae bacterium | reverse complement strand
TTGCTGATGAAGCAGACGATCCCGACCTCGGCCCTGTCGGTGATGCCGAACTGCGGGCACACGATCAACATCGAGGACCCGGACCAGTTCAACCGGCTGGTGTCGGAGTTCCTGATCCAGGTCGACGCCGACCGTTGGCCGGTGCGTGACCCGCGGGCCCTCAGCGCCTCGATCACCGGGATGAAATAGCCTTCGCCGGCGGGCGGCCGCTCAGCGGTCGCCCGCCGGACCCCATCCCGTCATCACCGCCATGCGGAGCGTGGCGAGGAAGCGGTCATCCTCCTCCGGCATGGCCGACAGCGCCAAGGGGACCAGGGCGCGGGGCGGAATGCGCCGGTCGCGCAGCCGGACCGCGTTGGTCTCTCCCGCCGCCCGCAGGTCCCGCACCAAAGCGAAGGGATCGGCGTAGAGCAGCCTGATATCCTCCTGATCCGCCACCGGCAGGACGAACCCCGCCCGTTGCAGCAGATGCGCGCAGTCCCGCAGTTCCGGGAAGGGGGAGACCCGTGGGGACAGACCCCCGGTCAGTTCCGTCTCCGCCTCGGTCAGCGCGGTCCGCAGTTCGGCCAGGGTGCCGAGGGCCGGCAGGCTCGCCAGGAACAGGCCATCGGGTTTCAGCGTCTGGCGCAACTGGATCAGCGCGCCGGGCAGGTCGTTGATCCAGTGCAGCGACAGACTGGCGACGATCAGGTCGAAGCTAGCGGGGGCGAAGGGCAGGAATTCCTCATCCGCCGCGACCGCCGGTCCGCCGTTCAAGGCGGCCATGGCGGGGGAGAGGTCGCAACTGACCGTCTCGATCCCCCGTGCCCGCAGGATCGGCGCGACCACGCCCCGCCCGCCGATGTCGAGCGCGCGGGTGAAGACGCGCGTCGTGTCGTCCAGCCGGTCCAGCAGCCGTTCGGCGGCATCGCGCAGGATATCCGCGACGTCCCCGACGGTGGCGGCGGCGCGGTCGCGATGAAGGCGGACCGCGGCGCGGTCGAAGACAAGCATCTGGTCCATGCCCAGCATGTGCCTGCGCCGGACCGCGTTGCCAAGCCCGCGACCCTCGGCCTAGGGTTTTCCGGAACCACCGACCGAGGAAACGCCCGCATGAACCGTATCGACGCCCAAACCCTGCATGGCTGGCTGCTGGACGACCAGGAAGTCGCCGTCCTCGACGCGCGGGAAGATGGGGAGTTCGGCGCCTCCCATCTGTTCTGGGCCGTGCCCTGCGGATTGTCGAAGCGGGAGATGCGGGCGCGGGCCCTGCTGCCGCGCCCGTCGGTCCGCATCTGCTGCGTCGATGATGGTCGCGGCCTGGCCGAACAACTGGCCACCTGGCTGGAGGGGGCGGGCTTCACCAATGTCTCGGTCCTGGATGGCGGCACCAAGGCCTGGGCCGACGCCGGCTATGTGATCTTCAGCGGCATGAACGTCCCGTCCAAGGCGTTCGGCGAATGGGTCGAGCACCATTACGGGACCGAGAGCGTGGACGCGCCGGACCTGAAGGCCTGGATCGACTCGGGCCGGGACATGGTCGTGCTCGACAGCCGCACGCTGGAGGAATTCAACCGCATGTCGATCCCGACCGGGGTCAGCGTCCCGGGCGGCGAACTCGCCTACCGCATCGGCGACATGGTGCCGAACCCCGATACGCTG
Source organism: Acetobacteraceae bacterium (assembly GCA_947476855.1). Next base: position 6,136 of record CANJSR010000228.1, on the reverse strand, counting down.
GTCGTGGTGAACTGCGCCGGCCGCACCCGCAGTATCATGGGCGCGGAAAGCCTGCGGCGGGCCGGCATCCCGAACAAGGTCGTGGCGCTGCGGAACGGGACGATGGGCTGGGAGCTCGCGGGCCTGACCTGCGACAACGGCAAAACCGCGCGCTTCCCCGCCGGCACGCCGAAGACTCTGGCCACGGCGCTCGAACGGGCGAAGAAGTTCGCGGCCGAGAGCGGTGTCCGCGTGATCAGCCCCGCCGATTTCCACGCGTTCGAGAAGGACAAATCCCGCACGCTGTATGTCCTGGACGTCCGCGACCCGGATGAGTTCAAGGCCGGCCACCGTGCCGGCAGCATCAACGCGCCCGGCGGGCAGTTGGTGCAGGCGACCGATACGTGGGTGGGAGTCCTCGGCGCCCGCATCGTGCTGGTGGACGATACCGGCGCCCGCGCCCGCATGTCGGCGGCTTGGCTCCGGCTGATGGGGCACAAGGATGTCTTCGTCGTCGAGGGCGGCCTCGGCGCGATCGGCGCCGGTTCGGGCGGCATCGCCGTGCCGGAACTGGGCGCCTCGGTTGCCACGATCGATGTGGCCGGCCTGGCGGGGCTGCTCGACAAGGGTGGCGCGGTGGTCGTCGACCTCAGCCGCAGCATCGAGTTCCGGGCCGGTCATGTTCCGGGTGCGGTCTGGGGCGTGCGGACGCGGTTGGCCTCGCTGAAGGCGAAGCTGGCGGGGGCTTCCGCCGTCGTCGTGACCTCTCCCGACGGTCAGCTTGCGCGGCTGGCGGTCGCGGAGGTGAAGGGCCTCACCGGTGCCGACGTCCGTGTGCTGGACGGTGGGACCGCCGCCTGGACTGCCGCTGGCCGTCCGCTGGCGAAGGACCGCGCGGTGCCGGCCGATGAGGATTGCATCGACTTTTATCTGCGCCCGTACGATCGAAATTCAGGTGTGGAGGAGGCCATGAATGCCTATCTGACCTGGGAGATCGATCTGGCAAACGAGATAAGGCGCGATGCCACCATCTCCTTCGGGAACGGCCAGGCCCACGCGGGCCACTGACACGACACACCCGGCCGGCGCGTGGCCATGGCTGCGCCGGCTGGGTGTGGGTGCGCTCGATCTTCTGCTGCCCCCGGCCTGCGTGGCCTGCGACCAGCCCGTGCTACGGCAGGGGGACCTGTGCGGCGCCTGCTTCGGCCGGATGACCTTCATCACCCGCCCGTTCTGCGACGGCTGCGGCCTGCCCTTCGACTCCGAGGACGCGGCTGGGGCGCGGTGTGTGCGATGCCTGGAACAGCCCTTCGCGTTCCGCGCCGCCCGCGCCGCCTTCCTGTATGACGAGGGCGTCCGACGCCTGATCCTGCCTTTGAAGCATGGCGACCAGCCGGCGATGGCGGATGTCCTGGCGCCGCATGTCGCGCGGGCCGGGGCCGATCTGCTGCGCGGTAACCCTTTGCTGGTGCCGGTGCCGCTGCATCGGCTGCGGCTGTTCCAGCGGCGCTACAACCAGGCGGCGCTGCTGGCGCGGGCGGTTGGCCGGCTGTCCGGCTGCGTGGCTTGCCCCGATGCGCTGCGGCGGGTGCGAGCGACGGCTTCCTTGGATCATCGCGGGGCGGCCGAACGCCGAACCGTGCTTGCCGACGCCTTCGCGGTGCGGTCGTCCCGCCGGCAGGATCTTGCAGGACGAGCGGTGGTCTTGGTCGATGATGTCATGACCTCGGGCGCGACGGCGGAGGGGTGTGCGGCGGTCCTGCTGGCCGCCGGTGCCGCTTCGGTCGACGTACTGGTGGCGGCCCGGGTGCCGCTTTCGGCGGGTGCCGGAGGGGAATCTGGTTTGATTTCGTTGACATGACGCTTGTTTGACGGCTGATCGTGCGGAGCCGCCTGATAAGACGATGACAGCCCGGAGCAATGCATTGGAATACGTGAGCCCTACCAACACCGGTGTCATCCAGGATTCCCACGGGGTAGCCGCCGGTTCAGGCCCGCGGACCCTGATCGTGACCGGTGTGGCGCGCTCGGGCACCAGCATGGTGTCATCCGTGCTGTCGGCGGCAGGCGTCTACATGGGGGAGCACGTCTATGACGTGGTGGGGGAGGACGCGCAGGTTCTGGCGATCCTGCAGACCGGTCACCATGCGATGCTCAAGGATCTGATCAAGGTCCGGGACGCCGCGCACCCGGTCTGGGGCTTCAAGATCCCCAACCTGCATGCCTATCTGACGCCGGAACAGTTCAAGTGGTTCCGCAACCCGCGGATGATCGCCATCTTCCGGGACCCGGTCGCCGTGGCGGTGCGGGGCGCGTTGTCGGAGCATATCGACGCGATGGAAGGGCTGGTTTCCACCACCCACGCCATCACCGCGGTCGCCGAGTTCGCCGCCATGGCGGGTTGCCCGGCCCTGCTGCTGAGTTACGAGAAGGCGATCACCGCCCCCGACCGCATGCTGGAAAGCGTCCTGTCCTTCTGCGGCATCGAATACGACGACGTTCTGTTCAACAAGCTGCTGCAAAGCGTCATGCCGAACAATCCGGCCTATCTGGCGACCGCCAACCGGCAATATGTCGGGTTCATGGAGGGCATTGTGGACGGCAAGGTCTATGGCTGGTGCCATCAGGTTGGCTCTCTGTTCCCGGTGTCCCTGGAACTGCTGGCCGATGGGGAATTCGTCACCGCGTTCGATGCGGACCAGTTCCGCGGCGACCTTGCGTCCAGCGGAATCGGCAACGGCAATCACGGTTACTACCTGGACATCACCCGCTATGGGTTCCTCCGGGACACGGTCCTGTCGGTCAAGGTGCGGAACCGGACCGTGGAACTCCGCGGCAGCGGCCGGACGCTCGGCGTCCTGATGGGGGAGGTCAGCCCAGACCCTGCTCCAGCAGGCGACCCAAGCCTGGCAGGGGCGCGCTGACACCCATCACCCGCAGCATGGCCCAGAGCGCCGCCTGGTTGGTGGTGATCACCGGCTTGCCAAACCGACGCTCCCACTCCGCGATGTGGCGCATGGTCGGGAAATTGCCGCCGGGGACGACCAGGATTTCGATCTCCGGCCGGTCGATGCGGACGAAGGCATCGGTGGCGTTGTCCGCCGACAGGCCGCCAATCGCATAGGCATCGGTCGCGCCGAACCCCTCCATCGCCACCACGGACAGGCCGTAGCGGGTTTCGTAATACGCCTTGGCGCGCCCGATCACCTGCGCGGAGTAGGGGGAGACCAGCGCGATCCGGTTGGCACCCAGGGCGCGCACGGCCTCTCCGATCGCCTCGGCCGAGGTCAGGGCCGGCACGCCGGCCCCCGCCGCCATCAGCGCCTTGGCCTTGGCGTCATACCCGTCGTCGAACAGGCTGGCGGATGTCTGGGCGAGCGCCACGACCTCCACCTTCGCCTGGCCCAGCATCTTCGCCTGATAGGCCAGGTCGGCGTCGAGGCTGGGGGAGAACGGGGTGTCGCCGCCCTTGCCCAGGCGCCCGACATGGACCTGGAGGTTGGGGGGCAGCAGGCGGCTGTATTCGATCTCGCAGGTCGTGTTGGTGGCGGGGATCAGGACGCCAAAATGATGGTTCCGCATAGGACGTTTCCTGTTCTTCGTTGCGTGGGTTGACAGCGCGGGCCGGTCATGTCCCGGTGCCCCGTCGGTTCCGCCGACACTCTGGGGGCAATCATCCAAGGACTGAAGGCCATGCCACGCCGCCTGATCGATATTTCCGTCGCCCTGAAAGCCGGCATCAAGAGCGACCCGCCGCAAATGCTGCCCGAGATCGAGTATATGGACCACCACCAGACCGCGCCGGCGATGGCGCAGTTGATGGGCGTGTCGGTCGACCAACTGCCGGACGGGGAATACGCGGCGGTGGAGCGGGTGAAGATCAGCACCCACAACGGCACCCACCTGGACGCGCCGTATCACTTCTTTTCCACCATGAACCACGCCTTGAAGCCAGGCGGGGAACCGTCCTGGCGGATCGACGAGGTGCCGCTGGACTGGTGCTTCCAGCCTGGCGTGAAGCTCGATTTCCGCCATCTGCCGGATGGCTACATCGTCACGCCGGGCGATATCGAGGCGGAGTTGAAGCGGATCGGCCACACGCTGCGGCCGCTGGAGATCGTGGTGGTGAACACCGCGGCCGGCGCCCGCTATGGCCAGGACGACTTCATCGACCGCGGCTGCGGGGTCGGCAAGGCGGCGACGCTCTGGCTGCTGGAACGCGGCGTGCGCCTGACCGGCACGGATGGGTGGAGCTGGGACGCGCCGTTTTCCCTGACACGCAAGCGCGTGGCGGAGACGGGGGATGCCGGCCTGATCTGGGAAGGCCATCGCGCCGGCCGGGAAATCGGCTATTGCCACCTGGAAAAGCTGTCGAACCTGGACCAGTTGCCGTCGGACGGATTCGACGTCGTCTGCTTTCCGGTGAAGGTGCATCGCGCCTCGGCTGGCTGGACCCGCGCCGTGGCGATCATCAACGACTAGGAGACCGACGATGCTGCAAATCCGGGTGCCCGATATGACGTGTTCGGGCTGTGTCGGCGCGGTGACGCGCGCGGTCCAGGGCGTGGATTCGGGCGCGTCGGTCACCGCCGACCTCGACACCAAGCAGGTACGGATCGACAGCACCGCCGCGGCCGATACGCTGGCCGAGGCGGTGCGGGACGCGGGGTTTACGGTCGAGGCTGCCTGATCAGGGCTTGCAGGGGAAGCGCTGCGCCATGAACCGCGTCAGCGCTTCCTGCGAATTGGCCCCTGTCGCGGGTGGGGTGGAACGAACCCAGGTCGCGAACTCGGCCATCGTCGCCTGCCGCGTCGGGGACGGTGTGGGAATGCAGTAGGACTTCTTCCCGCCGGCCTGTTTTGTCGCGGCGTCCAGCGTTGCCTGCGCGTAGCCCAGGCAGAAGTTCAGGCGCGCGGTGCTGGCGGCATCGGTCGGCTTGGAACCGCAGAGTTCGGCAAGTTCCGCCCCCGTGCGCGCGTGCAGGACGGTTTGCGCCTGGGCGGGGCTGAGGAACGAAACCGAGGCCAGGGCGGCCAGGACGAGCAGACGGTTCATACGGCGGTCTCCAGTCAAGATCAGGCCGGATCGGCGCGGGAGTCCCGCCAGCGTTGCCAGCCATTGGCGCGCAACTCGCAGGCGGGGCAGGTGCCGCAGCCATGGCCCCAGGCGTGATGTTGGGTGCGGTTGCCCAGGTAGCAACTATGGGATTGCACGCGGATCATTTCGACCAGCGCATCCCCGCCCAGGTCATGCGCCAGCGCCCAGGTGGCCGCCTTGTCGCGCCACATCAGCGGGGTTTCCACCACCAGGCGCCGTTGCAGCCCCAGGTTCAGCGCGAGCTGCATGGCCTTGAGCGTGTCGTCGCGGCAGTCGGGGTAGCCGGAGTAATCGGTCTCACACATGCCGGCGACGATGCGGCGCAGACCGCGGCGCCAGGCGATGGCGCCGGCGCAGGTCAGGAACAGCAGGTTGCGGCCGGGGACGAAGGTGTTCGGCAGGCCTTCGTCGGTCATCACGATCGCCTGTTCGGCGGTCAGCGCGGTCTGGCCCAGGCTGGCGATCGTCGCGGTCAGGTCCACCATGTGGTCCGGCCCTAGATTTGGGGCGGCCAGGGCCTGGCGGATCGGCTCCCGGCAGTCGAGTTCGACCGCGTGCCGCTGGCCGTAGCGGAAGCCGATCGTCTCCACATGAGGATAGCGGGCGAGCGCCCAGGCCAGGCAGGTCGCGGAGTCCTGTCCGCCGGAGAACAGGACCAAAGCGTGGTCGGAGGAGAACATGGGGCGGCCGTTACCGCCCGGTCATGATCCGCTCCACCAACTGCCGCACGGTCGGGATGAAGCCGTTCGAGTAGAACGGGTCCTTGCCAAACCGATAGGCGTTGTGGCCGCTGAACATCAGGTTGCGGTTCAGCACCGCGGGGTCGTCGCTGCCATGCGCGATGTCCTGCAGCGTCTTCTGGATACAGAAGCTGCGCGGATCGGCGCGCTTGCCGTTGTCGAAATCCGGCCCGTGCTGCGACCAGTTGGAAAAGCGGCAGGTGCTCAGGCAGCCCATGCAGTCGGACTGGTCCTTGAGGATTTCGCGCGCCTTGTCGGGCGTGACGAAGATCAGGGTCGAGTCGGGCGTCCGCAGCGCCTCGGTAAAGCCGCTGGCTTC
>CANJSR010000227.1 GCA_947476855.1 Acetobacteraceae bacterium | reverse complement strand
AGCGCGGGCGGGAGGTGCGGGAGTTCATCGAGGACGACCTGGGGCCGGAGGGTCTCGCGCGCTCGGTTGTCGTTGTCGCCACCTCGGACGCGCCGCCGCTGATGCGCCGGCAGGCGGCCCATGCGGCGATGACCGTCGCCGAACATTTCCGCGACCAGGGCAAATCGGTCCTTTTGTTAATGGATAGCGTGACCCGCTTTTGCCTCGCCCAGCGGGAAATCGGGCTGTCGGCCGGCGAACCGCCCGCCACCAGGGGCTATCCGCCCAGCGTCTTCGCGGAACTGCCGCGGCTGCTGGAACGGGCGGGGCCGGGGATCGAGGCGGCGGACGGCACCGCCGGCCACATCACCGCGCTGTTCACGGTGCTGGTCGAAGGGGACGACCACAACGAACCGATCGCCGACGCCGCGCGGGGCATCCTGGACGGGCATGTGATCCTGGACCGCCGCATCGCCGAAACCGGGCGCTATCCCCCGATCGATGTCCTCCGGTCCCTGTCCCGCGCCGCCGCCGGCTGCCTGTCGGCCGAGGAGATCGGCCTGGTCCGCCGAGCCCGCCAGATCCTGGCGGTGTGGACCGAGTCGGTCGACCTGGTGCGGCTGGGCGCCTATCGCGACGGCACCGATCCGGCGGTGGATGAGGCCCTGGTCCTGGCCCCCCGGATCAACGGCTTCCTGAACCAGGATCGCTACGCCCGCGTCGGGCTGCATGAGGCCTTCGCCCAACTCGACGACATCATGAGGATATGAGCGCCATGCGCGATGAACCGCTGTTGACCCTGCGCCGCCTGCGCCGCCTGGCCTTGGATGAGGCCAGGCTGACGCTGGCCGACTGCGTGGCGGAGGAAACCCGGGCCGCCGCCGCCATCCGGGCGATCGACGAAGACATCCGGCGGGAAACCGATTGCGCCAGCAGCCTGGAGGCCGATGACGCGATCGTGGAGGCCTTCGCGGTCTGGCTCCGCCGCGTCCGGGCCGAACAGCAGGGCGCGGAGGTGGCATTGCGCGACGCCGAGGCCCGCACGCATGAGGCGCGCGCCGTCCTGACCATCGCCCGCAGTGCGGTGGAGGCGGTGGAAACCGAACTCACCCGCCGCGATGAAGCGAAGCTGAAGGAGAGCCAGCGCATCGAGCAGCGGTCCCTGGACGAGATCGGTGCCCGACCATCCCGATAGGCCACGACAGGAGAAACCAGCCTGTAAGGTTGCGCCGGTCACAAACCGTGGCGCGCGGATTGTTGTCTGAATCCGGACGACATTGTTTGACGGGTCGCAGCGTGCGTGCGCTACTCATGCAAAGCCATCGGCGGAAAAGTCGGACACCATGACCGAAGAGGACGCGCCGCAGTCGGACGATGATGCCCCGCCTACCCAGCAGGACGACTCGACGCCCCTGTCCGCCGAGGCGTTTGATGCCGCCCTGTTCCGCGCGCTTCATGCGATGGCGATCAAGAGCCCGCGTTTCCAGGCCGATGTCCAGGCCGCCATGCGTCATGCCAAACTGACCGCCCATCCCGCCAGGCTCGCCGCCGCGCTGCAACGGCTGGAAGTAGCGGGCCAGGTTTCCAACCTCATCCCCCTGAGCGACGGCGGCCTCCTCATCACGGTCGCCGTATGAACCCCACCCACCGCCCAGCGCGCCCCCCTTGCCAAGCGCGCGCGGTCCGGCAAGCATTCCGATCATGGTCGAGCCCGTCAGCCTGAGCTCCTATCGCGACGACACGCTATGGGCGGTCGTCGCCTCCGTCGGCCGCACGACCCGCGTCGCCGAGATCTTCTCCAACCGCGTCGCCGCCCTGGCCGACCAGGCCTGGCGGGAGCAGCAGGTGAAGGCCTATGCCAATTTCCTGCGGACGACGCGCCAGCCGATGCCGGTCTACTCGGTCAAGCCGATCCGGCGCGCCGACCTGCCGCGATCGTGGCGGCCCCTGCCGGCGCTGGGCTTCCTGCATGGGAAGACCCTGTAGGATTACTGGACGCGGCTCGCCGGTCGGGTTAGTGGAGCGGCCATCATGGCCCGCACCGCGACCGTCACCCGCACCACCTCCGAAACCGATATCACCCTGACGCTGGACCTGGACGGGTCCGGCATCAGCGACATCGATACCGGGATCGGCTTCCTCGATCACATGCTGACCGCGCTGGCCAGGCATGGCTTGTTCGACCTGACCCTGCGCGCCAAGGGCGACCTGCATATCGACTTCCATCACACGACCGAGGATGTCGGCATCGTCCTGGGCCAGGCGTTCCACAAGGCGCTGGGCGACAAGCGGGGCATCCGCCGCTTCGGCAACGCGCTGATCCCGATGGACGAAACCCTGGCGGAAGCCGCGGTGGACATCTCCGGCCGACCGTTCCTCGCCTGGAACGTGACCTTCGAGCGTCCGAAGATCGGCGAAATGGACACCGAGTTGTTCGAGGAATTCTTCCGCGCTTTGGCGTTCAACGCCCTGGTGACCCTGCACATCACGCGGCGGGCCGGCCACAACGCACATCACGTGGCGGAGGCCTGCTTCAAGGCGACCGCCCGCGCGTTGCGCATGGCGACCGAGATGGACCCCCGCGCCGGCAATGCCATCCCGTCCACCAAGGGCGCGCTGTGATGGCGGGTGTGCCGGTCGCATGAAGTTCTGGACCGCCCATCTCCACGGTGACGCCGCGCCGGTGCTGATCCCCGAGTCGTTCTCGGTCGGCGCCTTCGTGTTCGGCCCGCTGTGGCTCGCGCTGCATCGGGCGTGGATACCGGCGTGCCTGACCTTCGTGGCGGCCGTGCTGATCGCCCTGCTGACCGACCCACCGGTCAGCCTGGCGCTGGAACTGGGGCTGGCCCTGATGCTGGGGCTGCACGGCCATGACCTGCGGCGCTGGGCGATCGAGCGGCGCGGCTATTTTCTCGGCCATGTGCTGTCCGCCCGATCCGAAGACGAGGCGCTGGGCCGTCTTCTGGCGCAGCGGCCGGACCTGATGGGGCGCTTCATGACGCCGGTGGCCGGATGATGAAGATCGTCGTCGTTGACTATGGCAGCGGCAATCTGGCCTCTGCCTCACGTGCTCTGGCGCTGGCGGCCGAACGGGCGGGCATCCCCGCCACCGTGACCGTGACCGCCGACGCGGCCGAAGTCGCGCGGGCCGACCGGATCGTGCTGCCAGGGCAGGGCGCCTTCGCCGATTGCTCAGCGGGCCTACACGCCGTGCCTGGCATGTGGGACGCGCTGCGGGATGCGACCGACGCCGGCACGCCCTTCCTGGGCATCTGCGTGGGCATGCAACTGATGGCCCATCGGGGCCTTGAACACGCCGTCACCCAAGGCTTCGGCTGGATCAAGGGCGATGTCGCGGAGATGGCGGCGACCGGCCTGCGCCTGCCGCACATGGGCTGGAACGCGCTCGATTTCGTGCCGGGCTCCCATCCCCTGCTGGATGGCCTCAATCCCGGCGATCACGTCTACTTCGTCCACAGCTACGCCCTGGCCGGCGGCAACCCGGCCGAGGTCATTGCCACCACCGACTATGGCGGCCCCACCGTTGCGATCGTGGCCGCCGGGAACCGGGTCGGCACCCAGTTCCATGTCGAGAAAAGCCAGGAGGTCGGCATTCGCATCCTCATGAATTTCCTGCGGTGGACTCCCTGACCATGTCCGGAACTCCGACGGAAACCGACGAACCGCAGATCCTGGTCGAACGCATCACCACGCTGGATGACGACGACCTGCATGCCTTGTGTGAGGCGACGGACGCCGCGATCATCGATGGCGGCGGCTTTGGCTGGATCAATCCGCCCGGCCGGCGCGCGCTGGAAACCTATTATCGTGGCGTGCTGCTGGTGCCGGAGCGCGAATTGTTCGTCGCCCGCCTGAACGGCGACATCGTCGGGTCGGCGCACCTGGTCCGCCCGCCCCGCAATAATGAGGCGCAGGCCTTCGCCGCCCAGTTGATGCACGCCTTCATCGCCCCCTTCGCCCGCGGCCACGGCATGGCTCGGCTGCTCGTGGAAGGCGTGGAGGAGCGTGCCCGCGACATCGGCTACCACATCCTGAACCTGGACGTGCGAGAGACGCAGGGCGCCGCGATCCGGCTGTATGAATCGATGGGCTACACCCGCTGGGGCGAGCATCCCGACTACGCGCTGGTGCGCGGCACCGTGATCCGCGGCTATTTCTACCATAAGCGGCTGCGGCCGCGGAAAGGCCAGGCCTCGGCATGAGCGGGCTGACCATCTATCCGGCCATCGACCTCAAGGACGGGCAATGCGTGCGCCTGCGCCAGGGGGAGATGGACCAGGCGACCGTCTATGGCGCCGATCCGGCCGAACGTGCGCGGGTCTGGCAGGATGCGGGGTTCTCCTGGCTGCACGTGGTCGACCTGAACGGCGCCTTCGCCGGTCGGTCGGAAAACGGGGACGCGGTGCGCGCGATCCTGGCCGCCGTGTCCCGCCCGGTGCAGTTGGGCGGCGGCATCCGAGACATGGCCGGCATCGCCGCTTGGCTGGAGGCCGGCATCACCCGCGTCATCCTCGGCAGCGCGGCGGCGCGCAACCCGTCCTTGGTGATCGAGGCCTGCAAGGCCTTCCCCGGCCGCATCGCCGTGGGCATCGACGCGCGCGACGGCATGGTCGCCACCGATGGCTGGGCCGCGGTGTCCTCCCTGCCGGCGGTGGACCTGGGCCTGAAGTTCGAGGACGCGGGCGTATCCGCGATCATCTACACCGACATCAGCCGCGACGGGATGCTGACGGGCGTGAACGTGGAACAGACCGTGGCCCTGGCTCAGCGCCTGACGACCCCGGTGATTGCCTCGGGCGGCATCGGCGCGATGGCCGACGTGCTGGCCCTTCGCGACGCGGCCGCGGGCAAGGGGATCGAGGGCGTGATCGTCGGCCGAGCGCTGTATGACGGGCGCGTGACGGCTGCGGAACTGGCGGCGGCAGGGTTGGTCTGAGGCTGGGATTGCCTGAGACAAGGCTTGAGCATGACACGAGAACCGCGCCACCCCGTCATGGCGGCCGCAGGGCCGCCACCCACGACTTGCCTGCCCCGAACAAAGGAAATCCGCCGGTCCGGAGCCTGATCCCCGACACAGATAGCGGCAAGACGAGCAATTCACCTGTCATCACGGAAAGCGCCGACCGGTCCGATCAACCCACCCGCGCGCGACTCCGCGACGTCGCCTGCACGGCCGCCTGCTGCTCACTGAGCTGAATATAGTCCCGCGCCATCGGCACCGCCGTCTGCCGAAGCGCCAGCTGGAACTGGAACACCATGTGCCCCTGCCGCCGGAACGCCAGTTCCGAGCCCGCCAGATAGAACTCAAACATCCGGCAGAACCGTTCATCATACAGCGCGGCAATCGCGTCCCGGTTGGCCGCGAAGCGCCAACGCCAATGCCGCAACGTCTCGGCGTAGTGCAGCCGCAGCACCTCCAGGTCGGTCGTCAGCAAGCCACTCCGTTCGATTGATGGAATGACTTCCGACAGCGAGGGACAATATCCTCCCGGAAATATATACTTCTGTATCCATGCATTGGTACTGCTGGGCCCCTCGAACCGCCCGATCGAATGCAACAACGCGACCCCATCCGGCCGTAGGCGGCGCGCGATCGTGTTGAAATACGTCTGGTAGTGACTGATGCCGACATGCTCGAACATACCGACTGAAACAATCCGGTCGAAATCGCGATCAACGGCACGGTAATCCAGCAGTTCAAACTTCACGCGATCGGACAGGCCCTCCGCCTCGGCCCGCGCTCGCGCTTCCGTCAGTTGTTCCTGCGACAGCGTGATGCCCGTGACCTTCGCCCCGTAGTCGCGCGCCAATGTCAGCGCCAGACCACCCCAGCCGGAGCCGATGTCGAGCACTTCCAGATCCGGGCGATCGAGGCAAAGCTTCGCGGCGATATGTCGCTTTTTCGCCAGTTGCGCTTCTTCCAGCGTTTCATCGCCACGCGGAAAATAGGCGCAGGAATATTGCCGGTCCCGATCAAGGAACAGGCTGTAAAGCCGCCCGCTCAGGTCATAGTGATGTGCGACGTTCCGCTGGGATCGGGAAGCCGGGTTGAACTGCTCCAGCCTCCTGGTCACGAGCTGGATCGCGTCGCGCACCCGAACCAGCGGATGATTGCCCTCGTTTCGCCAGCCATTGATCATCAGCACGTCGAGCACGTCGTAGATCGAGCAACCATCAGGGATCAGGCCGCCCTCCATATAGGCCTCTCCCACGCCGACCGAGGGCGTGAACAGCAGGCGCCGCAAGGTGCGGTTATCGGCGAAGCGGACGGACGCCGAAGGTCCCTCCTCTCCGCTATAGGTATCCAAGCCCCCATCGGGCCACCGGACAGTCAAACGGCCGATGGCCACGTAGCGCCGCAGGATCGCATCAAGAATTGATTTCATTGCTCCGAACCTCATGCCAGACCCAGAGAGGCCCGGAGGATTACGTGAAACGCCCCCGGCGTCAAAAAATTTAATGCAGGACGGTCAGTCGAGTGATTCCAGCAGCCCGGCCAACATCGCTGCCCGTGGTGCCAGATGTCGCCAGAGGATGTGCTCGTGACTGGCATGTGCTCCTGATCCGGGACATCCCAGCCCATCCAGCGTAGGCACGCCCAGCGCCGCCGTAAAGTTGCCATCGGAGCCGCCGCCGCGATGCTGGTGCGGCAGACGTTCCCCCACACCACGAGCGATTTCCCGCGCCTTTTCATACAGGGCCCGGATCGCGGGCGTTTCCGCGTAGGGCGGGCGGTTCATCCCGCCCGTGACAGTCAGGCGGCAACCCGCGGTGCGCGCCTCCAGCCCCAGGATGCGCCGTTCCATTTCTTCGCCGTCGCGGGCCGAGTTCACCCGCAGGTCGATCTCACACCCCGCATCCGGCGGGATCACGTTCGGCCTGGTCCCGCCCCAGATCGGCGCGGCGTTCAGCGTGATCCCGTCATCGACGTCCACCATCTGGTGCAGTGCCAGGATCTGATGCGCCAGTTCCACCACGGCCGAGGCCCCATGCTGGAACGAACCCCCCGCATGCGCGCCCTTACCCTCCACGCGCAGGGTGAACCGCCCGACGCCCTTGCGCGCGGTGACGCAGGCCCCGCCCTGGCCGGCGGGCTCGGGGATCAGCGCATAGGCGGCGTTCGCGGCCTCCCGCTCGATCACGTCGCGGCTGCTGGGGCTGCCGACTTCCTCGTCCGAGGTCAGCAGCAGCACGACCGGCCGCCGCGTCGGCACGCCTTGCCGCAGGATGGACCGGACGACGTGGAACGCGAGGAAGCTGCCGGCCTTCATGTCATAGATGCCAGGCCCCGCCGCCTTCTCGCCATTCACGTGATACGGCATCGAAGCCAGCGTCCCATGCGCCCAGACGGTATCCAGGTGCCCCGCCAGCAGGATCGGCGCGCCGGAGCCTGGCGTGCGGGCGATCAGATGATCGCCGAACCCGGCTCGGCCCGGGATGCGGGTCAGGGCGGCCCCGACCTCGGACAGCTCGTGTTGGGCGATGTCCATCAACAGGTTCACCGCGGCCGCGTCGGTGGTGGGCGTTTCCATCCGCACCCAGATCGACAATTCGGCCAACAGGTCATCGGAAGAGCCGACTTGGGTCTGGGGCATGGGATATCCAGTGCGAAGAAGCCGCCACGATCCGGCAACCGCCCCGATTGGTCCAGCCTATCTTTGTCGCTCCCCACCCGCACGGCTTGATCCCGGGCCGCGCATTGCCCACAAACAGGAACCCAACAGCGGAACAGGATGCCATGAGCACGGGCACCTTCTTTGAGGATTTGCGGATCGGCCAGT
>CANJSR010000226.1 GCA_947476855.1 Acetobacteraceae bacterium | reverse complement strand
GCGATCGTCGAGAAACTGGCCGAGGGCAAGCGCCGCTGCTGGCTGGTGCTGAACAAGACCGACCTGATCCCCCGCCCCGCCTTGCTGCCTTTGACCGCCGCCCTGACCGCGATGCTGACGTTCGAGCAGGTCTACATGGTCAGCGCCACGACCGGGGATGGCGTCTCGGAACTGGTCCATGCCCTGGCCGACGCGATGCCCGAGGGGCCGCATCTGTATCCCGACGACGACCTGACCGACCTGCCGGACCGGCTGCTCGCGGCCGAGATCGTGCGCGAGCAGATCTTCCACCAGACGCATGAGGAAGTGCCCTACGCCGCGACGGTGGAAACCGAGACCTTCAAGGAACGCGATGACAACTCGGTGCGGATCGACGTCACCGTCTATGTCTCCCGCGCCAGCCACAAGGCCATCCTCATCGGTGAACGCGGCACCAAGATCAAAGCCATCGGCCAGCGCGCTCGGCTGGAACTGGTGCGGCTGCTGGAACGCCCGGTCCACCTGTTCCTGAACGTGAAGGAACGGCGCGGCTGGGATGAGGAAGGCGCCCGCCTGCGCGCGATCGGCCTGGACGACCCAGGCGCCGCCTGAGGCCCTTCCGCGCCCTCCCCGATGCCGTTACACAGACGACAGCAAAGGGGAACCGACCATGGCGGATTACGACTACATCATCGTGGGTGGCGGATCGGCGGGCTGCACGCTCGCCAACCGCCTGACGGAAGACGGGCGCAGCAAGGTGCTGCTGCTGGAAGCCGGCCCCCCCGACAAGTCGATGTGGATCAACATCCCCGCCGGGTTCACAAAGCTGCTGAATAGCCCGATCTACAACTGGAATTTCGAAACCGAGCCCGAGGACAACGTCAACGGCCGCCGCATCCCCATCCCCCGCGGGCGCACCTTGGGCGGCTCAAGCTCGATCAACGGCATGCTGTATGTCCGGGGCAATCCGCTCGACTACAACACCTGGGCGCAGTTCGGAAACCGCGGCTGGGGCTATGACGACGTCCTGCCCTACTTCAAGAAATCCGAGAATTTCGAGGGCGACGCCGACGACAGCCGCGGCAAGGGCGGACTGCTGAATGTCTCGGACATGCGCGAACGGCATGAAATCCTGGACGGGTTCATCGATGCCGCGGCGGCCGAGGGCTATCCGCGCAACCCCGACTACAACAACGGCAAGCAGGAAGGCTTCGGCTATTATCAGGTGACGCAGAAGAACGGCGAACGCTGGTCGACGGCGCGCGCCTTCCTGAACCCGGCCCGGTCCCGCGCGAACCTGACGGTGGAGACCGACGCCTATACCAACAAGGTGATCCTGGAGGGCAAGCGCGCGGTCGGCGTGTCTTACACCCAGCATGGCGTCACGAAGGAGGTCCGCTGCGGGCGGGAGGTCATCCTGTGCGCCGGCGCCGTGAAGTCCCCGCATATCCTGGAAATGTCCGGCATCGGCCAGGCCGAACTGCTGCAATCCCTGGGCATCCCCGTCCTGCATGAACTGCGCGGCGTCGGCGAGAACTACCGCGACCACTTCGCCCCGCGCATGAATTGGCGCGTCAAGCTGCCGATCACGCTGAACGAGGCCTCCCGCGGGCTGTCGCTGGTGAAGGAAGTCATCAAGTACTACACCGCGCGGAAGGGTATCCTGACCCTGACGGCCGGCATCGTCTACGGCTTCGTCAAGACCCGGCCCGAGCTTGAGGAGCCGGACGTGCAGTACCACTTCGCCCACGCCAGCTACGCCTCGGCCAAGGACCGGACGTTGGACAAGGAGCCTGGGATGACCCTCACGGTCTACCAGTGCCGGCCGGAGTCCAAGGGCTCGATCCACGCGAAGTCGTCCGACCCGTCCGCCGCGCCAGCGATCCGGCCGAACTTCCTGGGCGACGAATACGACCAGCGCGTGATCGTCGAGGGCATGAAGATCGGCAGCCGCATCATCGACAACGCGGTGATGGACAAGTACCGGGCGCACCGGATGAACCCGGCGCCGAACGTGCAGTCGGACGCGGAGTGGCTGCAATTCGCGCGCGACAACGGCCAGACGACCTACCACGTGATCGGCACCTGCAAGATGGGCCAGGACCCGATGGCGGTCGTGGACGACAATCTGCGGGTCTACGGCATCGCCGGTCTGCGGGTGGTGGATGCGTCGATCATGCCGACCGTGACCTCGGGCAACACCAACGCCCCGGTCATCATGATCGCCGAGAAGGCCGCCGACATGATCAAGGCGGCGGCCAGCCAGCCGCTGCGTTCGGCGGCGTAGCGTCCGATCGGTCTGGTCCCGGGAAAGCGGGGTTGCCCGCGCCGGGACCAGATCGGGCTTCCGCGCCTCCCGCCCCGGGGAGGCGCCGCCTGGGGCCTATCGCGCCGAACGCAGCATGAGCCATGCCCGCAGGACCAGGTCCTCCCCGGTGCCCTGCCGATACACCCCGGTCCCCATCACCGCCGCCGGGCGGCGGAACAGCGGCGCGACGCGCGCGGCCCATAGCGCATCGAGCGTCCGCCGGTTCTCCGGGGTCAGCCGGTCGCGATAGGCCAACAACTGGCGCAGGTGCCGGTCCAGGCTTTCGAGAAACGGCCCCGGCCCGCGCCGCATGGCCCGGATCGCCCGCGCCACGGTCCCGCCGGTGGAGCCCACCGCGTTGCGCTCGTGCTGGCGATACAGGATGAACGGCTGGGCATCGTAGATCAGGTGCCCCCCGATCCCGGCCACCACCAGATAAGCCCACCAGTCATGCAGCGCGCCATCGGGCGCTGGCATGGCGCGGATGGCGTCATGCGCCGCCCGGTTCAGCACCATCGTGCAGCCAGTCGCCACGTTCTGCACCAGGGCATTCGCGAACCCCAGCGGGCGGCGCGGCACCTGGGACAGGCCGAGCGGGGCCAGGGTAGCATCCACCAGACTCTGCCGCCCGCAGTACAGCGCCGCCCCCCCGACCGCCGCCAGTCGACCGACCGCGCGGGAGAGCTTGTCGGGCAGCCAGACATCGTCCTGGTCCGCGAAGGCAACATAGTCAGCGTCGGGCGCCTGCGCGAGCAGCGCCATATAGCTCGCACCGACGCCCGTCCGGCCCTGGGGCAATCCGGAGGCAAAGACCTGCGTGGGGAACCGGGCGCGGAACGCCTCAAGCCGAGCATCGCAGGATCGGGTGGGATCGCTGCCGTCATCCCGCCAGGTTAATGTCCAGCGGACGTCACGCTGCGCCGCGATACTTTCAAGCTGCTCATCGATGAACCGGTAACCATCATAGACGGACAGCAGGATCGCGACATGGGGCGGATCGGCCGCGTGCATCACGGGGAACACCGTCCTGGGTCAGATGAGCAGGACGAAGGGTTCATAAGGAAATCGAGAAGCTGGTGGAGGGGGTTGGATTCGAACCAACGTAGGCGGTCGCCAACGGATTTACAGTCCGTCCCCTTTAGCCACTCGGGCACCCCTCCGCTCAGAGGCCGGTGGGTTAATGCCAAACCCACGCCTCTGTCAACGCTTCAGTCACAGACCCAAGCCCACCGTCGGAACACCCCTGTCGGCCCGCCGCTCTGGACCTCCGCCCCCCGATCGGCAAAGCTGCCTGCAACCCGCACCCGGACGGGGCAACCAACACGTCCCTGGAGGATCCCCCCATTATGCCGCGCCGCGTTCTCGGCCCCCTGCTGGCCGCCCTCATGCTTGCCCTGACATGGCCCGCGGTCGCGCAGGAATGGCCGACCAAGCCCATCCGTATTATCTACAACTACCCGCCCGGCACATCCGGCGACGTCCTCATCCGGATGCTCGGCGATCAGGTCGGCCAGAAGCTGGGCCAGCCCATCGTGGTGGAGAATCGGGCCGGCGCGTCCGGGACCCTGGGGGTAGAGGCCGCATGGCGCACGACGGCCGACAACTACACCTTCCTGTTGTCCCCCAACGCGCCGATGGTCCTGCTGCCGCAACTGCGGAAGGTGCCCTATGACCGGCGCGATTTCCGCCCGATCGCGGCGATCGGTGAGTACGTCTACGGATGGGCCGTGCTGCCGAGCCTTGGGGTGAAGTCGGTGGCTGAGCTTGTGGCGATGGCGAAGGCCAAGCCCGGCGTGCTCACGGTCAGCACGCCCGGCGCCGGCACCGCGACGCATCTCCGCAGTGAGGTCCTGAATGCCATGGCGGGCATGCAGATCACCCCGATCCATTACCGCGGCGGGCCCGAGGCGCTGAACGACTTCCTGGGCGGGCATGTGAACATCATGCTGGACTCGATCCACTACCCCCACGCCAAGGCCGGGCGGGCGATCATCCTGGCCTTCACCTCTTCCCGCCGGCATCCCGAGTTCCCGGACGTGCCGACGATGGAGGAGGCCGGCTACAAGATCGAACTGCCGACCTGGCTCGCGCTGTACGCGATCAAGGGCACGGCCGAGGAACCGGCCGCCAAGCTGGGTGCCGCGTTCAACGAAGTGATCCAGCGCCCCGACATCAATGCCCGCATCTATACGATGGGCTTCTTCCCGATGATCCGCACGCCGGCCGAACTGCGGGAGATGAACGACCGCGAGGTGGCGTCCTACGAAAGCTGGGTGAAGAAGCTGAACTTCAAGATGGAATAGGCCAGGCGGCCTCCGGTCGGATCGCTCCGACCGGAGGCCGATCCGCGTACCGGCCGTTGACCCATCGGCGGGCCAGGCGCAAGGATGCGCCTCATGATCCTGCTCATCGACAACTACGACAGCTTCACCTTCAACCTCTACCACTTCCTGGGAGAGGTCGGCGCCGAGTGCGACGTCTGGCGCAATGACAAGATCAGCGTGGAAGACGCGCTGGCCATGCGCCCGGAAGCCATCGTGCTGTCCCCCGGTCCCTGCACGCCGAATGAGGCGGGCATCTGCCTGGACCTGATCGCCGCGGCGGCCGGCAAGATTCCGCTGTTCGGCGTCTGCCTCGGCCACCAGGCGATCGGCCAGGCCTTTGGCGGCAACGTCATCCGCGCACCCGAGCCGATGCATGGCAAGGTGTCGCAAATCACCCATACCGGGACGGATATCCTCGAATCCCTGCCCTCTCCGTTCGGGGCCACGCGCTATCACAGCCTGATCGTCGAACGGGACACGCTGCCGGATGCCCTGGTCGCCACCGCCTGGACCGATGACGGCATCATCATGGCCATGCACCACCGGACCATGCCGATCTATGGCGTGCAGTTTCATCCGGAGAGCATCGCCAGCGAGCATGGGCATCGCATCCTGGGCAACTTCCTCGCCATCGCCCGGGGTCGGAACGCCCCCGCGCGCGCCGCCTGACCCATCGCCGTGTCGAACAACCTGAAACCGCTCCTGGCGCGCCTCGCGGCCGGGGAAGCCCTGTCCGAGGCTGACGCCCAGGGCGCCTTCGACGTCATCATGTCCGGCGAGGCGACGCCCGCGCAGATCGGCGGCCTGCTGATGGCGATGCGCGTGCGCGGCGAAACCGTGGCCGAGATCACCGGCGCCGTCCGTGCCATGCGCGCCCGGATGACGGCGGTCGAGGCCCCGGCCGGCGCCATGGATGTCTGCGGCACCGGCGGCGATGGGGCCGGGACGCTGAACGTGTCCTCGGCCGTGACCTTCGTGATCGCGGGCGCCGGCGTGATGGTAGCCAAGCACGGCAACCGCGCGTTGTCGTCCCGTACCGGCGGTGCCGACGTGCTGACCGCGCTTGGCGTCAACGTGGACGCGCCGATGGAGCGGCTGTCGGACATCCTGACAACGGCCGGCTGCGTCTTCCTGTTCGCCCCACGCCATCATCCGTCGATGCGTCATGCCGCCGGGCCTCGGGTGGAACTCGGCACACGGACAATCTTCAACTTGCTGGGGCCGCTGGCCAATCCGGCGCGGGTGACGCGGCAGTTGACCGGCGTGTTCTCCCCCGACTGGACGCGGCCTATGGCGGAAACGCTCGCGGCGCTGGGCACCGAAGCCGCCTGGCTGGTGCATGGGCAGGGGCTGGATGAGCTAACGCTGGCCGGGGACAACCACGTGACCGCGCTGAAGGACGGCGCGATCCGCAGCTTCACCGTCTCGGCTGCCGACGCCGGCCTGCCGACCGCGCCGATCGAGGCGATCAAGGGCGGCGACTCGGCCTTCAACGCCGCCGCGCTGCAATCGCTGCTGCAAGGCGCGCCGGGGGCCTATCGCGACACGGTCCTTCTGAACGCCGCGGCGGCTCTGATCGTGGCCGATCGGGCGGCTGACCTGCGGGAGGGCGTGAGCCTCGCCACCCGGTCCATTGATTCCGGTGCCGCCTTTGGCGCATTGGAAACCCTGAGACGCGAGACAACGGCTGGCTGACCCGGGCTGTGAGTATCAGACCGGGGATTTCAGGCCGGGAGACATCATGACAAGTACCCAAACCGAAATCCCGGACGTGCTGGTGAAAATCTGCACCGACACCCGCGCGGTCGTCGCGGCGCGCAAGGCCAAGCGCAGCATCGACGACCTGCGCGCCGAGATCGAGGCACAGCACGACACGCCGCGCGGCTTCGGCCGAGCGTTGAAGGAGACAGCGGCGGCGGGACAGCCGGCGCTGATCGCGGAGATCAAGAAGGCCTCGCCCTCCGGCGGGCTGATCCGGCCGGAATTCGATCCCCCCGCCCTCGCCCGCGCCTACAAGGATGGCGGGGCGACCTGCCTGTCCGTGCTGACCGACGAGAAATACTTCCAGGGCACCGCCGCCCACCTCGCCGCCGCCCGCCGAGCGGTCGACCTGCCGGTGCTGCGGAAGGATTTCATGCTGGATCCCTGGCAGATCTACGAAAGCCGGGCGATGGGGGCGGATTGCATCCTGTTGATCATGGCGGCGCTGTCGGACGCGCAGGCGCGGGAGCTGGAGGCGATCGCCCGGGCGCTGGACATGGACGTCCTCGTTGAGGTGCATGATCTCGCGGAACTTCAGCGCGCTTTGGGGCTGGAGACGTCGCTGATCGGGATCAACAACCGGAACCTGCGGACTCTGAAGACCGACCTGGCGGTGACCGAGGAACTGGCATCCCACGTCCCCCCCGTTCGGTTCCTGATCGCCGAGAGCGGCATCCGCACCAACGACGACGTCAAGCGCCTGTCGGCCTGCGGGGCGCAGGGCTTCCTGGTGGGCGAAAGCCTGATGCGCCAGGACGACGTGGCCGCCGCGACGCTCGCGCTGCTGACCGAGGCCGCATGACCGGCGGCCTCACGCATTTCGATGCGGCGGGGAACGCGACGATGGTCGATGTTTCCGCCAAGCCGGCGACCGACCGAACGGCGACGGCGCGCGCCCGGGTGGTGATGCAGCCCGAGACGCTGGCGACCATCATGGCCGGCACCGCCAAGAAGGGCGATGTGCTCGGCGTGGCGCGCCTGGCCGGGATCATGGGGGCCAAGCGCACCGCCGATCTGATCCCGCTGTGCCACCCGCTGCCGATCACGGCCGTGACGCTGGACCTGACCCCCGATCCCTCGGCCAGCGCGGTGGAAATCACGGCGACCGTCCGCACCACCGGACAAACCGGGGTGGAGATGGAGGCGCTGACGGCTGCCTCGATCGCCGCGCTGACGGTCTATGACATGGTGAAGGCGATCGACCGTTCCATGCGGATCGAGGATTTGCGTGTCACTCATAAGGCGGGTGGCAAATCGGGGGAGTTCGCCCAGCCGTGATCAGCGTCGATGAAGCCCGCGACCGCATCCTGGCCGGCCTCACACCCACCCCATCCGAGATCGTCCCGCTGGGCGCCGCCTGGAACCGCGTTCTGGCGCAGCCCGTAAGCGCTCGCCTGACGCAGCCACCGTCGGATG
>CANJSR010000225.1 GCA_947476855.1 Acetobacteraceae bacterium | reverse complement strand
TCCCATGCACCCACAATATATCCCGCACCTTTCAAGCTCATGCTTCGCTCCCTTTGCGACCGACGTCATTCGACCCGGTTCAGGCGACAGGATTATACCGATCGGTAGCGGTACGGCTACCCTTGGACCCGACGCTTGGGCCGTAAATCGGTTTTGGCATGGTTGTTCCCTGGGCTGTCTGGCTTCTTGCTGGGCTTCCGGACGCGCGCGCGGTATAGGCGGGGGGAAATGAAACCCCCCCATGGCAATAAGCCCGGCGGCTCTGGCCGCCCTTCTTCGGATCGCGGATCATTCCGCGCCACCGGTTCCTCTCAGCGCCCGCAAGGCCGCTATTCCAAAGGCTCGCCCAAGGGGCAGCAGGACCCTGGATCGTCGTCCTCGGGGCATCACTCCCAGGAATCCCGGTCGCCCAGGGGCGGTTCCGAGGGCGGGCCATCCCGCGGCGGGCATGGTCCGGATCGGCATTCGTCGGATCGCGGCTTTTCCGATCGGGCGTCATCCGATCGGCACACGTCTGATCGGCACGCTTCGGGCGGGCGTTCGTCCGGCGAACGGTCGCAGGGCGGGTTTGCGGCGGGAGACGCCGCTCGGACGGGTTATTCCAAGCCGGGTTTCGTGAAAACGGGCTATCCCAAGGCGCCCCATTCCCAAGGGGCGCGGTCCCCAGGGTCGCGGTCGCAAGGGGCCGGGTTCCAGGGCGCACGATCCCAGGGGAGCCACTCCCAGGGTGGTCCATCCCGCGGCGGTTTCTCCAAGGGGCCTCGCCCGGAGTCCGACGAGGCACGCCCCGCGCGCAGTGGTCCTCCCCGCGGCCAGTTCGCCAAAGGCGACCGGTTCCGGCCCAAGCCCGCCTACGCGCCGCCGCGGGCCGAGGAACAGCCTCGCGCGCCCGTCGCCGACATCCCAGACTATGAAGCCCCCATGCCCGAGCCGATCGCGCGGGAGCATGAGGCCGAAGACATCCAGCATCAGCGCCCGGATCGCGAACGCCAGCATTCCGGCGGCCATAACACCCGGCACCCGGGCGCACAGGCCCGCCGCGTGCCAGTGGCCCCGCGCGGCACGGTCTGGCTCTATGGCTTCCACGCCGTCGCCGCCGCGCTGACCAACCCCGCGCGCCGCCTGCGTCGCCTTGTGGTGACCAGCGAAGCCGAGTCCACGCTCGCCCGCGAATGCCCGAGGCCCTGGTCGGTCTCACCCGAGCAGGTTGACCGGCCGACCATCGACCGGCTTCTGGGCCAGGACGTTGTCCACCAGGGCGTCGCCCTGCTCGCCGATGTGCTGGCGCCGCCCAGCCTGCAATCGGCGCTGGAGCGGGACGGCCCGATCATCGTGCTCGACCAGGTCACCGATCCGCGCAATGTCGGTGCCATCATGCGCTCCGCTGCCGCGTTCGGGGCCGCCGCCGTGATCACGCAGGATCGCAACGCGCCCGAGGAAAATGGTGCCCTGGCCAAGGCCGCGTCCGGCGCGCTGGAAACCATTCCCCTGCTGCGGGCGGTCAACATCGCCCGCACGCTCGTGGCCTTGAAGGCGGCCGATGTCTGGTGCGTCGGCCTTGATGCCAGCGGCCCCCCGCTGGCCGGTGCGGCCTTCACCGGCCGCCGCGTCGCCCTGGTGCTCGGCGCTGAGGGCGAGGGCATGCGTCGCCTGACCAAGGAAACCTGTGACGAGGTCGCCGGCCTGCCGATCAAGGGCGGCATTGAAAGCCTGAACGTCTCCGCCGCGGCGTCCGTGGCGCTGTATGAACTCGGGAGAACGGGATGACGGCATTCGATCCAGGCCCCGCCGCGGCCGCCCTGCTGAAAATCCGCCGGGCGCGGTCCTTGGTTGAACCGCTGCCTGCCGGGATCGCGCCGCGGACCGAGGAGGAGGGATCGGTCACGCAGGCCACCCTCGCCGCCCTGGTCAACGCCGCCCGTCCCGCAGGCTTCAAGATCGGCGCAACTGGCAAGCGGATGCAGGAATACCTGGGCGTGGATCACCCGATTGCCGGGTTCATGGAGGGCGCCAACGTCCACCAGGCCCGCGCCGACCTGCGCTTCGCCGACTTCATCCGGCCGGGTGTGGAGTGCGAGGTCGCCGTACGCTTGGCGCGCGACCTGCCGCCTGGTCCGTGCACACCTGAACAAGCCGCCGCCGCCGTCGGGGAGTTCATCGCCGGGATCGAGCTTGTGGAGAACCGCTACGGCGACCTGCAAACCCTGGGCACGCCGACGCTGGTCGCCGACCAGATGTACCACGCCGCCGCCGTGATCGGTGACCAGGGCGGGTTGGACTGGCGGACCCTGCCGACCGGCGCCCTGCGCGGACGCATCGCCATCGACGGCGCCGACCGGGACCAGGGCATCACGACCGACCTGATGGGGCACCCGATGAACGGCCTCGCCTGGTTGGCCAGTTCCCCCGTCATCGCCGCGTTCGGCGGCATGAAGGCCGGTCAGGTCGTGATGCTCGGCAGTGTCACCCCGCCGGTATGGCTGGACGCGCCGGCGACGGTCACGGTCACCTTCGATCCGCTTCCGCCGGTCACGCTCCGCCTGGGCTGAGCCGGTGATACACGTCCCGGTTGGTGGACAAAGGAACGTCTGCTCCTGGTGAATGGCCGCGTGCGGTGAATCGGACCCAGGACGGGACCGAGGCCGGCACGATGGAAGAACACGCAAAATGCGTTTCCCATTCGCGTTCGCCGCGCTGCTTCTCGGCGTCGGCCTGTCTGGTTCGGCCGCGGTGGCACAGCGGGACGATCCCGCCGGCCTGCATGGCCCGATGTCGGCGCAGGTTCGGGTCTGCTTCGTGCCCGCGCAGCAATGCGATGCTCCGATCGCCGCCGCCCTCCACGCCGCCCGTCAGTCCGTCCGCGTCCAGGCCTATGGCTTTACCGCGCCCGTCATCCTGGGCGCGCTGGGCGACGCGAAGGAGCGTGGGGTGGATGTGCAGGTGATTCTCGATAAATCGAACGACCCGTCGAACCGCCGCGACCGGACCGACGACAAGCCTCGTCTGGTGGGCGCGCAGTTCACCGCCGCAATGGGCATTCCCACCTGGATCGACCACCGGGTCGCAATCGCCCACAACAAGGTGATCATCATCGATGGAAAGACGGTGATTGGCGGGTCCTACAACTTCACGCTCTCGGCCGAGGAGCGAAATGCCGAGAACGTGACATTCATCGACTCGACGGATTTGGCGAAATTGTACCTGGCGAACTGGGAGTCGCGGAAGGCTGTCTCCCGCGTCTATATCCCGCCAAGTTCGTTTGACCTGGGCCGTGCGCCCGCGCTGGCGTCAGCCAACACGGGGCAACGGTAGGGTCTTCGTTACGCGGTCGCGCCGCCGTCGACGGGCAGCGACACGCCGGTGATGTAGGACGCTTCGTCGGACAGCAGGAACAGCGCCGCATTGGCGACTTCTTCCGGACGGGCGAAGCGGCCCATCGGCACCTGTCCACCACGCTTCTGCACCAACGTTTCCGCCGTTTCACCGGCCGGCATCTGGCTGTCGGGACGCGCCACGAACACGCGCAGCATGGGCGTATCCACCGGGCCTGGGCACACCGCGTTCACGCGGATCTTTTCCTTGGCGTAGCGCTTGGACAGGCCATGCACCAAGCCGACGATGCCGAACTTGGCGATGTTGTAGACCGGGCTGAACTGAGACCCCGTCAGGCCAGACGTCGAAGCCGTATACAGCAGCGATCCGCCGCCCCGCGCGCGCATCTCCGGCAGGGCGGCAACGGTCGTGACCATCACCGTGCGGACGTTCAGGTTCATCGCCAGGTCGTAGTCGGCCCAATCCAGCCCCTCGATCGCGGCCGGGCCAGGATGGCCGACATGGTTCCAGACGAAATCGAGGCCGCCATAAGCGCGCACCGTGTCGCGCACGATGTTGCGGGCGAAGGCGTCGTCGGTCAGGTCGCCTGAAATCGCCATCGCGGTGCCGCCCGCGGCGGTGATTTCCTTGACCACGTCGGCCGCGGCATCGGCGTTCAGGTCGACCACGGCGACCGAGGCGCCTTCCTTGGCGAACCGGATCGCGCCGGCGCGTCCCATGCCCGACCCGGCGGCGGTGACGATGCCGATCTTGTTCTGCATACGCATAGCGGTTTCCTCTGCTCGTTACCGGCTTTTCAGCCAGTCCATCATGATGTGGTTGAAGGTTTCGGGATGCTCGACATTGGGGAAATGCCGAGCGGCGGCGATTTGTTCGTAACGACCGCCGGGAACGAGTTCGGCGATGCGGCGATTGGCTTCGGGCGGCGTGCCGGCATCATCGGCGCCGCAGACCACGAGGACGGGCAGCTTCAGCGATGGCAGTTGCGGAACGAAATCATAGTTCCGGATCGCGTCGATGCACCCGATATAGCCGGCGGGGGTGGTGCCGGCGATGGTGTCGCGGATTTGCTTATAGCGGTTCGGGCGGGCGGCTTTGACCGCGTCGGTCAGCCAGCGTTCGACCGTGCCATCGGCGATCCCGGCCAGCGATCCGGCGTCGCGCACGGCCTTCTGGCGTTCTTCCCACGTGGTCTGGGGGCCGGGCGGGGTTTGCGGCATGGTGTCGCACCACATGGCAGACAGCAGGCGGTTGCCGTGCTCGATTGCGAAGGCCTGGCCGATCATGCCGCCGATCGACAGGCCGATGTAGTGGACCTTCTCCATCTTCAGGGCATCAAGGACAGTTGCCACGTCGCCGGCCAGTTGGCTCATGGAATAGGGGCCGGCGACGGGATCGCTGCCGCCGTGTCCACGCATGTCGATACGCAGCACGCGGAAGCCGCCGGCCAGCAGGGCCGGGACCTGTTCGGCCCACATGCCGCCGTCGGAGGCGAGCGAGTGCGTCATGCAGACAGTCGGCGCGGTGTCCGGACCCACGAGATCATAGGCGATCACGCGACCGTTCAGGGGCAGCAGCATGGTATGTTCCTCCCGCGGAGCGTTTCTGCGGCTCCGCCATTGCGCTAGTGTACACCGCAAGGGCGAGGGAGCAACCGCACATGGCTGATCGATCTTCATCGGGAACGCCATTCGGTGGGTTCCATATCGGCTGTGCCTGCCACCACCCCGGCGTAGCCCGGATGACCAACCGGATGAACGCCGATCTGTCCCGGCGCGGCTTTCTGGCCTGCGTCGGCGGGACTGTCACGGCGTTGGGCCTGCCCGACATGGCCCGCGCCCAGGTCGCGCCCAAACCGGCCGCCACCCCACCCCAGGTTTTGCTCAGCAACGTGCGGCTGTTTGACGGCGTATCGTTGACGCTACGCGATGGCGTCTCCGTGCTTGTGGAAGGTGCGCGGATCGCCGCCATCGATGCCACGCGCGCCACGCCGCCGGCAGGTGCCCGCGTCATCGATTGCGGCGGTCGCGTGCTGATGCCCGGCATGATCGACGCCCATTGGCACACGATGATGGCGGCTCTGCCTCTGCCGGTGCTGCTCACCGCGGATATTGGCTACCTCCATCTGGCCGCCAGCACCGAGGCCGAGCGGACGCTCCAGCGCGGATTCACGACGGTTCGTGACGCGGGCGGCCCGTCCTTCGCGCTGAAGCGCGCGATCGATGAGGGGATGATCAGCGGGCCGCGGATTTTTCCGTCCGGCGCGATGATCTCCCAGACCGCCGGGCATGGGGATTTCCGGTTTCGGTATGAAGTCCCGCGCACCGACAACAGCCTGACCCGGTCGGAAGCCGCCGGGGCCTCGACCATCGCCGACAGCCCCGACGAAGTGCGCCGCCGCACCCGCGAACAACTCATGCTCGGCGCCAGCCAGATCAAGCTGATGGCCGGTGGTGGCGCGGCGTCGCTGTACGACCCGCTCGATGCGATCCAGTACCGGCCGGAAGAACTGCGCGCGGCGGTGGAGGCCGCCGAGGACTGGGGCACCTATGTCATGACCCATGTCTATATGCCGCTCGGGATCAGGCGTGCCGTCGCAGCCGGCGTTCGCTGCATCGAGCACGGGCAACTGACCGATGAGGATACGGTCCGAACGATGGTCGACGCCGGGGTCTACTGGAGCCTGCAACCCTTCCTGGCCGAGAGCGCCGGAGGCACCAACCAGGACCCGGTGGTGCTGAAGAAACTCGCACAGGTGCGGGAAGGGACGGACACCGCGTATCGCTTGGCCATCAAGCACAAGGCGCGCATTGGCTGGGGATCGGATATCCTGTTCAGCCCTGGCGACACCGATCGGCAGGTGACGTTGCTGACCGACATGAGGCGCTGGTTCACGCCGGCTCAGACATTGCGGCAGATCACATCGGAGAACGCCGCGATCCTGGCGCTATCTGGTGCGCGCGCACCCTATGACGGGAAGCTTGGGGTCATCGAGAAAGGCGCCTTCGCCGATCTGTTGGTGGTGGATGGCGACCCGACGCAGGACCTGGCGGTACTGGGTGATCCCGCGCGGAACCTGCGGGTGATCATGAAGGACGGGCGTATCCACAAGAACGCCCTGTAGCGGTCGGGGGGCGGGCTGGCCGCCCCCCGACCGTTTCGGTGTCAGACCGCCATCGGCAGTGATTCGTCCTTCGACCATTCCGACAAGGACGCGTCGTAGACCTTGACGTTTGTATGGCCGAGCATGACCAGCGCCAGGGCATCGGCGGTGGCGGCGATGCCTCCGCCGCAATAGGCGATCACCGGCCGGTCCATCGCACCTGCGGCGGCGAGTTTCGCGCGCAACTGATCCGCCGGCAGGAAGGCGTTGGTTGCGGGGTCGATCAGATGCCCGGCCGGAACGGCGACGCTGCCTGGGATTTGGCCAGGGCGACCATAGGTTGTGCCGGCATATTGCGCGGGCATCAGCGCGTTCAGGGTGCAGATCGCGCCATTGCCCATCGCGGCCACGACTTCTTCCCGATCCGCCATCAGGTCGCGTTCGGACTGAACGCTGAACGATCCAGGGGCGCGTGACGGGCTGGAGCCGGTTTCCGCCGGGCGACCTTCCTTCGACCATTTCTGCCAGCCGCCATTCAGCACGGCCGCGTTGTCATGCCCGAACGAACGCAGCAGCCACCAGACGCGCGTGGCCCACCAGGGATTGGCGGTGCTGTAGGTAATGACGCGCGTATTGTTCGACACACCAAAGCGGCGCATGGCGGCGGCGAAGGTGGCGGCGTCGGGACGCATGAAGTTGGTTTTCGTGCCCTGCGCGGACACGTCCTTCTGCACGTCGCAGAACTGCGCGCCCTTCACATGGCCCTTTTCGTAATCGGCCAGGCCCGGATCGATCTTGTAGGGCCCCGCGGGTTGGATACGCAGATGCACGGTGCAATCCAGCACCACCACATCGGGGTTGGACAGGTTCTGTTCGAGCCAGTCGGTCTCGACCAGGAACTCCGGGTGAACGAAGCTCATGGATCAGTGCCCCGGCGCGAGTTCGGCGAGTTCGATGACGCAGTTGCCGGTCGAGGACGGATCGAGGAACACGATCTTCGATCCCCCATGGCCGGTCTTCCAGGTTTCGCTTTGGAGCTTGACGTTCTTCGCCTTCAGTTCGGCGATGGCTTCCTCGATGTTTTCGACCTCGAAGCAGATGTGGAACAGGCCGGTGCCCTTCTGGTCGATCCACTTGGTGACGCCGGACTCGGGGCCCTGGCCTTCCAGCAGTTCGATGTAGGTTTCGCCAACGGGCAGCATGGCGAGGCGGGTCTGGCCGATCTGTTCCTCGTATTCGAGCTCCAGGCCGAATGTGTCGCGCATCAGGCCGAGGGATTCCTTGATGGAGTCGACGGCGATGGCGATGTGCTCGACGCGCTTGATTTTCATGTCGGTTCCTCCTGTGGGGGCTAGGTCAGGCAGTGTGC
>CANJSR010000224.1 GCA_947476855.1 Acetobacteraceae bacterium | reverse complement strand
TTCAGTTCCCGTCGCATCAGCTTCCCCGTCACCGTCACCGGCAGAGTCTCCCGGATCACCACGAAGTCCGGCACCTTGTAGCGGGACGCGACCGCCTTGCAGTGCGCGACCAGATCATCCGACGTCGCCACCGCGCCCGGCGCCAGGATCACGAAGGCCGCCAGCAATTCCCCCTGCAACGCGTCCGGCACGCCGCAGGCACCGGCCAGAGCCACGGCGGGGTGACGCATCAGCACGTCCTCGACCTCGGCGGGGGAGATGTTGATGCCGCCCTTCTTGATCATCTCGGTCGTGCGGCCGACGAACTGCATCTCTCCGGTTGCGGTCAACTGCCCCATGTCGCCGGTGCGGAAGAAGCCGTCCGCCGTCAGGGCATCATCGTTCTGCGATTCGCTGGCGCCGATATAGCCGCGCATGACGTAGCCGCGGACCTCGATCAGGCCAGGCACGCCGGCCGGTTGTTCGGCCCCCGTCTCGGCATCGACGATGCGGATCGTCACGCCGGGCAGAGGCGGCCCCTGGCAGGCGGCGCGGCGTTCCAGCGGCCAATGGTGCCAGGTGACACAGCAATTGCCGTACGATTCCGTCTGGCCATAGACGTTGCAGATCTCAGCCGCCCCCAGCACCCGAGCCGCTGTCATGACATCCTGCGGGGCGCCGATGGTCAGGCCCGTCCGCAGACTGGCCGTCCGCTCCGCCTTGAACGCGGGGTGGGAGATCAAGGCGCTGGTGATCGCCGGCAGAGTGTAAAGCGCGGTGCAGCGATGCCGCTCGATCAGGTCCAGCGCCTCCCCAGGCTCGAACCGATCCATCAGGACAAGTGTCGCCCCATGCGTCAATACCGCCGACATGGCATTGGCGCTGCCATAGGACCAGAACAGAGGCGGAGGCAGCAGCACGCGGTCGGCCTGGCTGTAGCCCTGGCGTTCGCCGATATTGAACCCGTTCTCGATGATCCCGTAATGCGCCAATGGCACGGATTTCGGCCTGGCGGACGAACCTGATGTGTAGATGATGATGGCATCATCGGGGGCGCTGGCGCCGTCTCCCGGCGCGGGGGGCGCCGGCAGCGGATCGCCCGCCAGCATCGTTTCATACCGAAACCAGTGCGCCGGCCCGCCTTGCCCCAGCAGCACGACATCGTCCGGCGTCGAAGCAATGGCTGCGATATCGGACGCGAAATCCTGGCCCGAGAACTGGTCCAGCGTGACCAGCAGCCGGATCCCCGAATCAGCGAAAAGGTAGTCCAGCTCTTCCTGCTTCGACCAGGTGCTGAACGCGACCACGACGGCGCCGAGCATGGTGGCGCCGAAGAAGGTTTCGACCCATTCGGGGCGGTTGTTCATCAGCAGGCCGACACGGTCACCACGCCTTATGCCACGGCCGCGCATCCAGGCGGCGACGCGGCGGGCGCGATCGAGCAGTGCGGCGTAGGACACGACCTGTTCGCCATGGATGACCGCGGGGTGGTCCCCGTAACGATCCGCCTGCTCCCACGGCAGGTCCGCCAGTGTGCGGCTGAAGGGGGCGATCATGGTGTCAGCTTCCCCTCGGCCATCCAATCCCTCAAGACATTCTTGGCCAGCTTCCCGGTCGGGCCATGCGGCAGTGCCTCAACGAAAGCGATCGAGTCCGGCAGCCACCATTTCGGCACCCGATCAACCAGATGCGCGCGCAGTTCCTCGGCCGAGACCGGACCCGACGCTACGACGACCAGGAACGGCCGTTCCTGCCAGCGCGGGTGCGGAATGCCGAGCACCGCGGCCTCCTGGACCATCGGGTGGTGGGTGGCCGCGTCCTCCAGCGCCTGGCTGCTGATCCATTCGCCACCCGACTTGATCACGTCCTTGGCACGATCGACGATGTGGAGCGTATTGTCGGGATCGATCACCGCGACGTCACCGGTCTTCATCCAGCCATCGGCGCTTTGCGAGTCGACCTCCGGCCGGCGGAAATAGCCGCCCGCGATCCAGGCGCCGCGGGCCTGCAAATGCCCGGGAGTCTTCCCATCACGCGGCAGCAAGCGCCCGTCTTCGTCGACGATGCGGATTTCGTTGCCATAGAGCGGCTTGCCCTGGGTCCGCATGGCGGCGATCGCCTCGTCCTCGGGCAGGTCGTGCGGCGCGAAGGAGATCGTCGACCCGCTGGTCGTCTCGGTCATGCCCCAGCCATGGGTCGTGCGCACGCCGTAGTCACGGTAATACGCCTCCATCATCGCCGCCGGCGGGGCGGTGCCGCCGGAGAACAAGCGGTTCAGCCGCCCGAGGCCCTGACCGGTCTGGCGCACGTGATCCAGAACCGACAGCCAGATCGTCGGCACGCCGGGGCCGGCGGTGACGCCTTCCTCCACGATCAGGCGGTGCAGAAAGGCTGTGTCCATGTTCCGGCCGGGGATCACCAGGCTGGCGCCATACATCGGGCCGAAGAATGGGATGGCCCAGCCGTTGCAATGGAAGAAGCCGGGGATGGCGATGATCGCGTCATTCGCGCTCAGGCCCCAGCCATTGCCCGAGCCGGTGGACATCGCGCCCAGCACCGTGCCGCGATGGCTGTACAACGCCCCTTTCGGCGCCCCGGTCGTGCCGGAGGTGAAACACAGCAGGCAGGCAGAGCGCTCATCGAGCGCGGGCCAGGCGAACCCGGGATCGCCGGCGGTGACCAGGTCCTCATAGGCGATGACGTTCGGCAGGGAGGTCGAGACCGGTCCCGGCGCCATCATCACGAACTGCTCGACCGTTTCCAGCAGCGGGGCAAGCTGCTCGATCAGCGGCAGCGTGTCCGGGTCGATGAACAGGGTGCGATAGCCGGTGAAGTTGATCGTATAGGCAACGGTTTCCGGCGGCAGGCGCGGATTGGCCGTGTGCAGCACGCCGCCGACGCCGGTCAGGCCATAGAACAATTCCAGGTGCCGGTGGGAATTCCAGGCGAGCGAGCCCGCGAACATGCCCGGCCCGAAGCCCAGGCGTGCCAGGGATGACGCCAGCCGGCGCGCGCGTTCGGCGGTGCGGGCGTAGTCGGTCCTCACCACCTCCTCCCGCGCATGGGAGATGACGGCCGTGGCGCCGAAATTCATGGCCCCGTGCTCCAGGATCGTTGGCAGCAACAGGGGGAAGTCGTGGTTCAGTCCCAGCATGGCGTGTCTTGTTGTCCCCATCCCCGCCCATTGTGGAACCATCGGCCGCCGCTCGGCAATCGGCGCGCCTCTTGTCGAACGCCAAGGGAGTCCTTCCAATGCCCGCAAGAATGGAGGCGAACCCTTGCGAGAACACAGAACGACCCGCCTCACACCCCCTGCCGGCGTGCCATGACCACCTTCGACCCGGCGGTCATGCTGCACGCGTTCCAGATCGGCTTTCCGGCGTTGTTCGCGATGCTGAACCCGCTGGGCACCGCGCTGGTGTTCCGCACCATGACGCTGCACGGCACCCGCGAGGAACGGGTCTGGCTTGCGCGCAAGGTGGCGCTCTATTCGCTGGTCGTCATGCTCGGGTCGCTGTTCAGCGGGTCCTATCTGCTCAGCCTGTTCGGGATCAGCCTCGAGGCCGTGCGCATCGCCGGCGGGCTGATGGTGGGCATGAGTGCGTGGAAGCTGCTGACCGCTCCGCCCGGCGCCGACGCGCCATCGCATGACACCAACGTCGCCTTGCGGGACCTGGCCGTCGTGCCGCTGACGATCCCGCTGACCGCGGGGCCGGCGACGATCTCCATCCTGATCGCCTTCGGCTCAGTGCATGCGTCCCGCCTGACCTTCGACACCAGCTTCGTCTCGGGGATCGTACTCGCCTCAGTCGCTGCCGCCGCGTCGGTCTGGGCGTCCTACCACTACGCCGACTACCTGGCCCGCTGGCTGGGACCAGTCGGCGAACGCACGGCCACCCGCCTGGTGGGGTTCCTGCTGCTGTGCATCGGCATCCAGATGTTGCTGACCGGCACGTCGAACGTTCTCCATCAGGCCATGAGCAAGACCTGACGTCTCGACGCCGCCCTCCGCCGGCGGCATTGTGCGCCGATCAGATTCGGCCGGCACACAGGAGACGATGGCATGCCAGCAATGATGGAAGGTAAGGTCGCGGTGGTGACCGGCGCGGGTGGCGGCATCGGGCGCGAGATCGCGATCATGATGGCCGGCCAGGGCGCCAAGGTCATCATCGCCGATATCGGCGCCTCCCTGTCAGGCGAAGGCGGATCGGCGTCGCCGGCGGAACAGACCAAGGCGCTGATCGCGCAGAACGGCGGCGTGTCGGAAATCTGCACGGAATCGGTTTCCACCTGGGATTCCGCGCGCAAGATCATCCAATCGGCGATGGATCATTTCGGCCGCATCGATGCCGTGGTGAACAACGCCGGCATCCTGCGCGATGGCATCTTCCATCGCATGACGGCGGATGACTGGCTGTCCGTCATCTCGGTCCACCTGAACGGCAGCTTCTTCGTCAGCCGAGCGGCGGCGGAGGAGTACAGGAAGCAGGAGAGCGGGTCGTTTGTGCATATCACGTCGACTTCCGGCCTGATCGGCAATCTGGGCCAGGCGAACTACGCGGCGGCCAAATTGGGCATCACCGCGCTGTCGAAGTCGATCGCGCTGGACATGGCCCGATACAACGTCCGTTCCAACTGCCTGTCGCCCTGGGCCTGGAGCCGGATGACCAGTTCCATCCCGACGACGACCGAGGAGCAGAAGGCCGCGGTCGAGAAGGCGCAGAAGATGACGCCTGACAAGAACGCGCCACTGGCCGTCTACCTGAGTTCGGATGCCGCGAAGGGCGTGACCGGGCAGGTCTTCGGAACGCGGATGAACGAGCTTTATTTGTTCAGCTCCCCCCGGCCCATCCGCGTCATTCAGCGGGATGATGGCTGGACGCCGGAACGCATCGCCGAGATGGGCATGCCCGCGCTGAAGGCCGCGTTCATGCCGCTGGATACCTCCGAGCAGGCGTTCTCCTGGGACCCGGTCTGACCTTGGCCCGGGACTGGCGCACCCAGGCGCTCAGCCGCGACATTCCGATCGATCCGGATCACGCGGCGCTGCTGTTCATCGACGTGCAGAACTACAATGCGCGTCCGGACGGCGGGAACTACAAGACGATGACGGAAGCCGAACGCGACGCGCGGTACGGCTTCTTCCTGGGCTCGATGCGCGACACGGCCGTGCCGAACATGCAACGGGTCCAGGCCGCCTGCAGGACCAGCGGGATCGAGGTGCTGTACACGGTCATCGAGTCCCTGACCCAGGACGGGCGGGACATGAGCCTGGACTACAAGATCAGCAACCTGTTCGTCCCCCGCGGTTCCTGGGACGCGCAGGTGCTGCCCGCCATCGCGCCGACGGGGGATGAGATCGTGATTCCCAAGACGTCGTCCTCGGTCTTCATGTCCACCAACGTGGACTACGTGCTGCGGAACCTGGGCGTGCGGTCGCTGATCCTGGCGGGCGTGCTGACGGACCAATGCGTGGACTCGGCGGTGCGGGACGCCTGCGACCTCGGCTACCTGGTCACCGTGCCCACCGACGCCTGCGCCACGCACAGCCAGGAACGGCATGACTGGTCGCTCCGGAACAACAAAGGCTATTGTCGACAGGTAACGACCGATGCCCTGGTGCGGGAGATCACGTCGTTCAGGAGACCCCGGCCATAACCGACATCCCCGACCTTCCCCCGATCGACGAAGCCGAACTGGAAGCGACGCTTACCGAGATCGCGGGAAGCAGGGGCTATGTCTCCAACCTGATGCAGACGCTGGCCCTGGCCCCCGACGGGCTGCGGCCCTTCGCGGCGCTGGGGGATTACTGCCGCTTCGGGACCCTGCTGAGCGAGAGGCAGCGGGAACTCGTGATCGTCGTGGCGGTGCGCGACGTGCATTACGGCTGGGCGCACCACGAACCCCTGGCGCGCACGACCGGCGTCACGGAGGAGCAGTTGATGCTGATCCGGGAAGGCCGCACCCCGCGCAGCCTGCCCCAGGACGAGATCGCGCTGTGCGACTATACCTTCGAAATCTCGGCCGGACGGCGCATCCCGCCGCGCGTGGCCGAAGGGATGCACGAGCATTTCAACGCCCGCCAGATCGTAGATATCGCGCTGCTGACGGCGTACTACATGGCGGTGGCCGCGCTCGCCATCGGGCTGGAAGTGCCGATCGAGGGGACTGATACCCTGGCCATCGAACAGGAACGCCAGCCCGCCCGGCTACCCCCGCCGGAGGAGTGCTGACCCCGACGCGCTGATCGCCTGCAAGCCGAAGCCGAGGAACAGCACGCCCGAAATACGCGTCACCCACAGGGCATGACGCTGGTAGATACGCCGCACCAGCGACGCGCCGATCACGGTGACCCGGATGATATCGGCAATCACGAACCCCACGCAGGCGGCGGCCAGCAGCGGGGCGAAGGACGACCAGTCCAGCACGCTCGCATGGCCCGCCAGCAGGGCGGTGAACATCGCGACCGCCACCGGATAGGCCTTGGGGTTGGACAGGCCGAACGCCAGGCCTCGGACCAGCGGCCGTCGAGGCTCGGTTGTCAGGGACCCGTCGGCGCCGCGCCGCACCGTGACGGCGCGCCAGCCCAGGACACACAGATAGGCGCCACAGGCCAGGCCGAGGATGTCGAACACCAGCGTCCCCATCGTGCGGGCGCCGATGATCGCGACCAGGGACAGCGACGCCCAGACAACATCGCCGACGAAATGCCCCGCCAGGAACAGGGCACCCGCGCGACGGCCGCTGCCGGCCCCAATCCCCAGCAAGGCCAGGAAGGCCGGCCCCGGCGCCAATGTATAGGCGGCGCCGGAAACGGCCGAGGCCAACAGCAGCCCGAAGGTCACCCGCCGAACGCCTGGTCCCAGGGCTCGGGCAGCATCAGGAAGTTGTCGCCCTGCTTCACCAGATGCGCGAAGCCGGGGAAGTGGACATGCATGCCGGCGATCAACTGCCGGTCCGTCGCCACCATGTCGAACACGCGCTTGCGGGTCGCCGCGGCGGCATGCGGGTCGGTGTCGAACGCCATCGTCACTTCCGGACGCGGCACCTGCACTTCCGGCACATGGATGATGTCGCCCCAGATCAGCAACGACTTGCCGCCGGACTCGATCATGTAGCCGCTATGGCCCGGCGTGTGGCCGTGCATGGCGACGGAGCGGACGCCGGGGAACACCTCGGTATCCTTGTCGAAGGTCCGCATCTGGTTGTGATACGGCGCGATCTGCTCCCGCGTCGCCGCGAAATACAGCTTCTTTTCCCGCTCGCCCGATCGGCTCATCTCTCCATCGTCGAGCCAATGCTTCGGCTCATTCGCATGGGCGACCAGTTCGGCGTTGGGGAAATACTTCTCGCCGGTCGCCGGATTGGCCAGGCCAGCCGAGTGGTCGGGATGCATATGCGTCAGCATCACGGTGTCGATGTCGGCCGGGTTGACGCCGGCGGCCTTGAGGTTCTGCAGCAGCTTGCCCGCGGTCGGCAGCAGGTAGTTGCCCGAACCTGTCTCGACCAGCGCCAGGCGGCCCTTGTTGTAGATCAGGTAGCAGTTGACCGAGGTGCGGCGGCCGGGGCGAAATTTCTCCTCCAGCATGCGGGTCGCGTCGGCGGGGGCGATGTTGTGCATCACCTCGACCGCGCCATCCAGGTAGCCGTCGGAGATCGCGGTGACGACGATGTCGCCGATACGGCGGTGGTAGACGCCCGGAATCTGGGCGGAGGGGGCGGGGATCATGGACTCTCCTGTCGTGCGGCCACGTCCCCCTCCCGTGCGGGAGGGGGCGGTTCGGATGCCTGATTACTGCGCGATGTAGCCGCCGTCGATCACCAGTTCCGTGCCG
>CANJSR010000223.1 GCA_947476855.1 Acetobacteraceae bacterium | reverse complement strand
GGCGGTGGAGGGGGAAAGCACCTCGAACACGACAACGGGGTTGATCGTGTCCGAGTCCGAGGTCCCGTCGTCACAGATGACGCTGGCGTCAGGGTAGCGGACTTTTGCGGCGGTGACGACCTTCAGTTCGGACCCGTGGACTTCGCAGGGCGGCGCGACGCGCGGCCCAAGCGCCAGCACCAGCCGCGTCTGGATACGCGAATGCCGCCGGCTTCCGCCGGTCATGGCGACCGGTTGGATCCCGTCGAACTCATAGCGCAGGGGTTGGCTGCGTTCCCATGCCAGGAACTCATCCACCGTCAGCGGCTTGAGGGAGGCGCTCATGTTGGATATCCGCATTCTCCTGGCCCGGACCCTAGCACGTCCGGGCGGGTTTTCGAGCGGGATCGATCCGGACTCGCTCCCTGTCATCCCAACTCCCCCTACGTCATCCCGGCCTTGTGCCG
Source organism: Acetobacteraceae bacterium (assembly GCA_947476855.1). Next base: position 7,373 of record CANJSR010000223.1, on the reverse strand, counting down.
GGACCAATCGCGGCAGGGTGCGGGTAATGGTCCCGGCACAAGGCCGGGATGACGGGGGCGGGATCACGGCGGAACGTTCCGGGGACCACGGTTGGGACCAGGAAGGTCGCAACCACCGCCAATTCACCCCGGATCAGGATACCGGATCGCCAGCACCTCGATTACCTCGATCCCGCGCGGCGTGTGGATCGACACCGCGTCGCCCACCCGGGCGCGGGCCTTGATCAGCGCGCTCGCGATCGGCGATGTCAGGCTGATCTTGCCATGGGCGAAATCGGCCTCGTCCGCGCCGACGATGGTCACGTCCCGTTCGGCGTCCGCCTCATCGACGTAGGTCACGGTCGCGCCGAAGAAGACCTGCGAACGATTGGCCTGCCTGGCGGGATCGACGACCTCGGCCGCTTCGAGGCGCTTCATGATGAAGCGGGCGCGCCGGTCGATCTCCCGCAGCCGGCGCTTCCCATACTGGTAGTCCGCGTTCTCGCTGCGGTCGCCGTTGCCGGCGGCCCAGGACACGATCTCCACCACGCGGGGGCGTTCCTGCTTCATCAACTGGTCCAGTTCCGCCCGCAAGGCGGCGTGGCCTTGCGGCGTCATGTAGAACTTGCCGCCCAGGGCCAGGCGAGGCGCGTCATCGTCGTCCATGTCCGGTTGCTTACCGTCCGGCGGGTCCCCGCGCCAATGCTCTTTGTCCGGTCGCATGATTCACGGCTGTGACGTTCCCGCTCGGCCCGATCTTGCTCTATAGGACCCCGCATGACCGATTTTGACGTCGTGATCCTGGGCGCCGGCGCGGCCGGCCTGATGTGCGCGATCACGGCGGGCCAGAGAGGCCGGCGCGTGCTGTTGCTGGACCACGCGCCGAAGGTGGGCTCGAAAATCCTGATCTCCGGCGGCGGGCGCTGCAACTTCACGAACGTGGAGACGCGGGCCGACCGGTTCCTGTCCGCCAACCCACATTTCTGCAAATCCGCCCTCGGCCGCTACAAGCCCGCCGACTTCATCGCCCTGGTCCAGCGCCACGGCATCCCCTTCCATGAAAAGACGCTGGGCCAGTTGTTCTGCGACGGATCGGCCCGCGCCGTCGTCGCCATGCTGGAAGCCGAGTGCGCTGCCGCCCATGTCGATGTCCGGGTCGGCCACCGCGTCACCGACCTCTCCCGCGCCGACCGCTTCCGGATCGAGACGGACCACGGCGCCTTCTCGGCCGAGAGCCTGGTGCTGGCGACCGGCGGCCTGTCGATCCCCAAGATGGGTGCGACCGGCTTCGCCCACGACGCCGCCCGCCGCTTCGGCCTGCGCCTGACGGATATTCGCCCCGGCCTGGTGCCCCTGACCTTCGACGACCCGCCTTTGGCGATGATGACAGGCCTGGCCGGCGTGTCGCTGGACACCGAGGCCTCGGTCGGCCGCACCCGCTTCCGCGAGGCCGCGCTGTTCACCCATCGCGGCCTGTCCGGCCCGGCGATCCTCCAGGTGTCCTCGTACTGGCGGGAAGGGCCGGTGGTGCTGAATCTGCTGCCCGGCCAGGACGCCGCCGCTTTGCTGCTGGACCGGAAGCGCGCCCGCCCCCGCGCCACCCTGCGCGGCATCCTGGCCGAGGCCCTGCCGCAGCGCCTCGCCGCCGTCCTTGCCGGCGACCAGGGGGATGCCCGCATGGCCGACATCCCCGACCGCGCGCTGCGATCTTTGGCCGAACGCCTGGGCCGGTGGTCCGTCACCCCCTCCGGCACAGAGGGCTATGCCAAGGCCGAGGTCACCCTGGGCGGCGTCGACACCGCCGACCTGTCATCCCGCACCATGGCCGCCAACAACGTCCCCGGCCTCTTCGTCATCGGAGAAGCCGTCGACGTCACCGGATGGCTCGGCGGCTACAATTTCCAGTGGGCCTGGGCGAGCGGCTGGTGCGCCGGCGGCGTTGCATGACCCACGCCCCGGCAAGCCCGATGACACCAGGCCGAATCGCGGGCAAGATCGGGCGGTGAATCCCTCCATCGCCCTCCCCGACGCGCCCGCCGTCGTCGCCGGCCACGGGCGCGCCGCCATCCTGACCCCGGATGGTGAGCTTCTGGTGCTGCCAACCGAACAGGCCGCCGCCCGCCTGCGCGACATGCCGCCGCCAATCGTGGTGCATGCCCCGGCCACGTTCCGCCGGCTGAACATGCGGCCCAGCGCGTTCTTCGACCTGCTCGATCTGTTCGCCTTCGTCCTGCCGGCCTACCCGGCCGCGCCGACGCCGCGCGGGCTGGCATTGGCGCTCGATCTGGACGATCCGCCGGCCAACCTGGAAGCGCAGGCGATGATGCTGCCAGACCTGGCCGCGATCCTGCTGAACCGCCTGAGCCAGGGGCGGGAGACGGTGCTGAACCGGGACGCCGCCCCGCTCGCCGCCCGCATGGGATCGGCCGGCTGGGGCTGGGCGCCTTTCGTGCTGGAAGCCCTCGGCCGCCCCCATGCCGCGCAGTCGACCGAGCCGCTGAAGGTCTGGAAACGCCTGCCGGAGTGGGAGGATGAGGCCCAGCCGCCGCCCCCATCCTCCCACCCCGTCACCGAGGCCGAGGCCCGCGCCAGGCTGGCCACCATCCTGGGATCGGCGTCCGAACAGCGCCCCAGCCAGGGCGACTATGCCGGCGCCGCGGCGGGGGCATTTGCACCGCGGGAAAACCGGGGCGATCCGCATCTGGTCCTGGCCGAGGCCGGGACGGGGACGGGCAAGACCCTGGGCTATCTCGCGCCGGCCAGCGTCTGGGCCGAGAAGAACCACGGCTCCGTTTGGATCAGCACCTTCACCCGGCATCTCCAGCGGCAGATCGATGGGGAGTTGGAACGGCTGTTCCCGGACCCGGCCGAGCGCCGCCGCCGCGTCGTCATCCGCAAGGGGCGGGAGAATTATCTGTGCCTCCTGAACCTGGAGGACGCGGTGAATGCCTCGACCGCCGGGATGATCCAGACCAACACCGTGCCTCTGGCGCTGATCGCGCGCTGGGCGATGGTGACGGATGACGGCGACATCCAGGGCGGCGACCTGCCGGGATGGCTGCAGGAACTGCATGGCCAGGCGCTGTTCGCCGGCGTCGCCGACCGGCGCGGGGAGTGCATCCACGCCGCCTGCCCGCATTGGCGCCGGTGTTTCATCGAGCACACGATCCGCCGCTCCCGCACCGCCGAATTGGTCGTCGCGAACCATGCTCTGGTGATGACTCAGGCGGCCTGGGGCGGGTTGGAGGATGCGTCCGTCCCGACCCGGTATGTGTTTGATGAGGGGCATCACGTCTTCGACGCAGCCGACAGCGCCTTTTCGGCCGTGCTGTCGGGGGCCGAGACCGCCGAACTGCGGCGTTGGCTGCGCGGCGCGGAAGGCGGACGGTCGCGCGCGCGGGGGCTGCGCCGGCGGGTGGAGGAACTGGTCGTCGATCGGCCGCAACTAGAGGCCCCGCTGGACGCCGCCTTGCAGGCCGCGACCGCTCTGCCGTCCGGTGACTGGGCGTCGCGGCTGTCGGAGCAGGGGCCGGAACTGGCGGGCATCGAGCCGGGGCGGGTGAACCCGACCGAGGCGGTGTTGAAGCTGATCCGCCGGCAGGTCCTCGCCCGGACCGCGGGGGCCGAGGGCGGCACGGCCCCGGTCTGGGGCTCGATGGAATGCGACGTCTTCCCGATCGAGGACTCGTTGGCCGCCGCCGCCGAACGCCTGTCCCGCGCGTTGGCGCGGATTTCGGAACCGCTGGCGACGTTGCGGGACCGGCTGCTCGCCCGCCTGGATGACGAGGCCGAGGACCTCGACATGCCCACCCGCACGCGGATCGAGGCGGTCGGCCGGTCGCTGACCCGGCGGGCGCTGAACCCGCTGATCGCCTGGATGGCGATGCTGAACAGCCTCAGCGAGCCGCGCCCCGAGCCCGGGCAACGCCCGCAGCACGTGCTGTTCTTCAAGCTGGACCGGCGGTCCGGGTTGCAGGACGTGGATGTGGGGCTGCACCGGCATTGGCTCGATCCGACGATCCCCTTTGCCATGAGCCTGGCGGCCCCGGCGCATGGTTTGCTGGTGACCTCCGCGACGCTGCGGGATGCCGGGGCGACGGATGCCGAACGGGCCTGGACGGCGGCCGAGGCACGAGTTGGCGCGCCACATCTGCCGTCTCCCGCGATCCGGGCGGCGGTGGCGTCTCCGTTCGACTATGCGCGCCAGACCCGGGCCTTCGTGGTGACGGATGTGGCCTCGGGCGATATCGGGCAGTTGGCGGCGGCGTATCGGGCGCTGTTCCTGGCGTCGGGCGGCGGCGCGCTGGGGCTGTTTACGGCAATCCGGCGGTTGCAGGCGGTGCATTCGCGGATCGCGCCGGAACTGGAGGCGCACGATATCCCTTTGTATGCACAGCACGTGGACCAGATGGGCAACGCCACGCTGGTCGATGTGTTCCGCACCGAGGAATCCAGTTGCCTGCTGGGCACCGACGCGATGCGGGACGGGGTCGACGTGCCGGGGAAAGCCCTGCGGCTGGTGGTGTTCGAGAAGGTGCCCTGGCCGCGCCCCGACATCCTGCACCGGGAACGTCGCATCCATCTGTCCGAGGGCAGTCCCAAGGAATTCGACGACCGGATCGTCCGGCTGCGGCTGCGCCAAGCCTTCGGGCGGCTGATCCGTCGTGCCTCCGATCACGGGGTGTTCGTGCTGCTGGATCGCGGCACGCCGCAGCGCGTGCTGTCCGCCTTCCCCGAGGGCGTGGTGGTGCGCCGCGTCGGCCTCGCGCAGGCGGTGGCGGAGACGGCGGCTTTCCTGGACGCGGCGCCGGACGCATAGGGCCTGAACGGAGTGATCGGACCGGGTTGCCGGAGCAGGCACACGGGACCGGGCAAGTGGGACCGCACGAACCTGACTGGGCGAACCTGACCGGGCGAGCGTGGCTGAACGGTCGCGCCGGGCGTTGCCACGGAGCCGTCTCGTTGTTCGGAGTCGCCACGGGCCGCGTTCCGTGCGCACCACCCGGTGTCCCAAAATCTTGACATCGCGGCGCTTTGATATTAGCTAGGTCATGGTTTAGCTATCGGACGCCGCCATGAAAACCGTCAATGTGCATGAGGCCAAGACCACCCTCTCCGCCCTGCTGGCCGAGGTCGAGCATGGGGAGGAAGTCACCATCGCCCGCAACGGCACCCCCGTCGCGCGCCTGGTCCGGGTGACGGACGCGCCCGTGCGCCAGCCAGGCCTGCTGCGCGATGTCCCGGGCTGGCAGGCGTTCTCCTATGATGCCGCCGTGTTCGCGCCCCTGACCGATGAGGAACTGGTGGCGGAAGGCTGGGAATGAGCGCGGGGTACCTGGCCGACGCCTGTGCCCTGATCGTCTTCCTCGCCGACCCGAACGCCGCGCGGATCATGCCCAACGCCGAACCGATCATGCGGCGGGAGGAAATCCGGGTCTCCTCGATCACGGTGTGGGAGATCACGCGCAAGGCCGAAATGGGCAAGCTGCCGCGGGTCTGGGGGCCATACCCCTTGCTCAGCCTGCTGCTGCGGGCGCAGGGGTATCGCTTGCAGACGCTGGGGTGGGAGGAGGCGGAGCAGGCCAACGCCCTGCCGATGCATCACAAGGACCCGATGGACCGGATGCTGATCGCGACGGCGCTGCGCCACGACCTGGCGATCCTGACCGATGACCGGGCCTTCGCGGGCTATGGCGTGACAACCATCTGGTAGCGCCGACCCGCGGTCACTTTTCGCCGCCCTGTTAACGAATTCTTCGTGATTGTTCGCTTGAATGGAAAAGCCGGCCAGGGCGGTCCTGACCGGCTTTCAACCAGGAGGACGAGATGTCCGAAACACATCGGAGCCCTCTGCTGCGGATTGTGGTGATCGTGACGATCAAGGTCAAGATCATTATCAGGAAGCAGTAGGAGGTGGCCGGTCCCGAAAGGGGCCGGCTGCTCCTGGTCTTTATTGCCGACATACTTAAGTATGCCAGAATCTTAAGTATGCAAGAAACCGGGAAAGGAACAGCACCATGCGTCCAGCCGCCGAAGCCAGGGTCATCCGCCTCGCCGATGCCGAGAAGGTGCCCTTCGGCCCGCTCTCCGACTACCAGCGCCTGACAGGCAATGACGGGATGCCGGTGTTCACCGGCGTGCAGACCTGCCAGCCCGGCTATGCCACCCCGCTGCACTGGCATCCGTATGTGGAGTGCCTGTTCGTGCTGGAAGGCACCATGGAAGCCTGGCTGGAAGGGCAGGAGGCGACGCCGACCCGCCTCGGCCCCGGGGAGATGATCGCCCTGCCGGCCTGCACGCCGCACGTGTTCCGCAACGGCGGGGACACGGTCCTGAGGCTTCTGGGCATTCATGCTTCCCCCACGCGAATCGTCAACCGGATCGAGTCGTAGTCTCCAGCATGGCGGGGGCATGACGCCATGTTCATGAAATAGTTACCGCATTCGCCCAATTCGCCCATCTTCGGGCACCGTTAAGACATAATTAACCCTGACCCTCTCAAAACGGGGCAGCCGAAGTGGCGGCGCCGGAACGGAAAGGGTGATGCGGATGTGCATGAATGGAACCGAGCCACTCACGCTGGCTGGCATGATGAGCGACCCCCTGATCCGTATGGTCATGCATAGCGACGGCGTCTCCCCGGAGGATTTCGAGGCCCTGTGGCGACACGCCGGCCGTTCGACTCCCCGCCGAACGGACCGCAAGGAGTGGGACCGTCCGGCGATCGGTTAGGGGGCCGGTCAGAGGGCCCGGTTGGCCCTTGCGACCACGGCTTCGAACAGAACCTGGCATCCGGCCTCGGCTTCACCGGGCTCGATGCTCTCCAGTTCATTGTGGCTCAGGCCATCCTTGCAAGGGGTGAAGATCATGGCGGTGGGCACATGGCGCGCGACATACACCGCGTCATGGCCCGCGCCCGACACGATATCCCGGGTCGCGTAGCCGGCCCGGGCCGACCCTTGGCGCACCAGGTCGATGCAGGCAGGGTCGAAGGGCTGGGCGGGGTTCCGCAGCACCTTGTTCAATTCAAACGCCACGCCGCAGGACTGGGCGATTGCCGCCGCTTCCCGCGCGAACCGCTCGTCCAGCGTATCGACAACCGCATCGTCGGGATGGCGGAACTCGACCGAGAACCGGACTTCCCCCGGGATCACATTGCGGCTGTTGGGGGACACGAGCACCTGCCCCACCGTCCCGCGCCCGTCATCGCCATATTCCCGCATCATCCGGTCCACCAGGTCGATGATCCGCGCCGAGCAGACCATCGCGTCCTTGCGGGCGGAGGGCGGCGTCGTCCCCGCGTGGGAGTCCTGCCCCGTCGCCACCGCGTCGTACCAGACCTGGGACTGCGCGCCGGTCACGATGCCGATCTGGCGGTTCTCCCGCTCCAGGAT
>CANJSR010000222.1 GCA_947476855.1 Acetobacteraceae bacterium | reverse complement strand
GAGTCAGGCTGCGGCAAGACCACCGTCGCGCGCTGCATCCTCCGCGCGCTGAAGCCGACATCGGGCGCGATCCGCTTCGCACCCGAGGATGACGGTCGGATGGTCGACCTGGCGCCGCTGTCCAAGCGGGCCCTGCGGCCGCTGCGGCGGAACATTCAGCTGATCTTCCAGGACCCCTACGCATCGCTGAACCCGCGCATGATGGTTGGCGACATCATTTCGGAGCCGATGCTGGTCAATGGCGTTCCATCCGCTGACCGGCAGAAGCGGCTGATGGAGTTGCTCGATCTCGTCGGCTTGCCGGCGGTGGCCCGTTCCCGCTTTCCGCACGCATTTTCGGGCGGACAGCGGCAGCGGATCGGCATCGCGCGTGCCCTCGCGCTGAACCCGCGGCTGGTTGTCGCGGATGAGCCGGTATCGGCGCTGGATGTGTCCGTGCAGGCGCAGATCATCAACCTGCTGCTGGATTTGCAGGACCGGTTGAAACTATCGATGCTGTTCGTTGCCCACGACCTGGGCGTGGTGCGGCATGTCAGCGATCGCGTCGCCGTGATGTATGTCGGCCGTCTGGTCGAAGTTGCGCCGACGCAGGAACTCTACACGACCCCGAAGCATCCCTACACGCAGGCGTTGCTGGCGGCCGTGCCCAAGGCCGATCCGGCGTTGCGCGACACGGCCGCGGCGCCGATCGGGGAAGTCGCCGACCCCGCCAACCCACCACCTGGCTGCGCCTTCAACCCGCGCTGCCCCTTCGCGGTGGATCGTTGCAGATCGGAACTTCCCGTGCTGCGCGATGTCGGCGGTGGGCACATGGCCGCCTGTCACCGGGCGGACGAACTGCATCTTGAAGGCGTGACCGGCCACACCTGACCGGCATCCGGCACCGATTTCGGAGGAAACGATGCGCAAAAGAATCATGGGACTGGTTGCGGCAATGGCGCTGGTCGCCGGCGCGACGCAGGCACAGAACGCGTTCGAGCAATCCGGGTTGGTCGGCAAGTTGGAAGCCCCGACCATCGTGACCGACCCGGCGAAAATGCCAAAGGCTTTCAAGGAAGCCCCCGCGCTGGCCGAACTGGTCAAGGCCGGCAAGCTCCCGCCCGTCGACCAACGCGTCGGGTCGGAGCCGATGGTGATCCAGCCGTTGCGCAGCATCGGAACCTACGGCGGCATCTGGCGCCGCGGCTTCCTTGGGCCGGCGGATGGAGAGAACGGCAACCGCATCCGCGCCGGTGATAAATTGCTGTTCTGGAATGACTCCGGAACGGAAGTCGCCCCGCAGGTCGCCAAGGGCTATGCGGTCAGCGACGATGGCAAGCGCACCACGCTGTTCCTCCGCAAGGGTATGAAGTGGTCCGACGGCGCGCCCTTCACCGCCGATGATTTCATGTTCTGGTTCAAGGAGATGTACGCGAACAAGGACCTGGTTCCCGTACCGGTTCCGGAACTCGCGATCAACGGCAAGGTCGGCCGGATCGAGAAGATCGATGAAACCACCGTCGTCTTCGACTTCGACGAACCCTACTTCCTGTTCCCCCGTCTGCTGGCCGGTGACACGCAGATCGGTGGCGGACAGTCCCGCCTTCAGTCGGATGGCCGCAGCTTCGGTCCCTACGCGCCGGCGCATTATTTGCGTCAATACATGGCGACGCCGGCCAATATGGAAGCCCTGACGGCCGAGGCGAAGACCAATGGCTACCAGAACTGGGTGCAGTATTTCCGCTTCAAGTCCGATTGGCGTCTGAACAAGGACGCACCGACCCTGGCCGCGTGGAAGATGGTGCAGCCGATCAACGGACAGATCTGGCTGCTGGAGCGCAACCCGTTCTATTACGTGGTCGATACGGCAGGAAACCAGCTTCCCTATCTCGACAAGGTACAGCTTAGCCTCGCGGAGAACCCGGAAGTCATCAACCTGCGTGCCATCGCCGGTGAGTATGACTACCAGGAACGCTTCATCGACCTCGCAAAGCTGCCGGTCTTCCTTGAGAACGCAGGGCGCGGCGGCTACAAGGTGCGGCTCGATCCTGGGTTCAACGGCAGTGACTCCCAGATCTACATCAACATGTCCTATCGTCAGGACCCCGAAATTCGCAAATGGTTGCAGAAGGTCGAATTCCGTCGCGCTCTTGCCCTCGGCATTGACCGTGGCCAGTTGAACGAAGCCTTCTGGCTTGGCCTCGGTGTCATCAGCACCTCGATGCCGTCCAAGGAAATTCCGGAAAGCCCCGGGGAGGATTACAGGCTTCGCTGGGCCACACTGGATTTGAAGCAGGCGAATGCGCTGCTGGACTCCATCGGTCTGAACAAGAAGGATCGTGAAGGCTACCGCCTGCGGACCGACAACGGCGAGCGCCTGCGCTTCCAGATCGATGTGGCGCAGACCCTGACCCCGACCTGGCCGCAGCAGGCCGAAATGATCATCCAGCAGTGGAAGGCGATCGGTATCTACGCCGACACCAAGTTGTTCGAGCGCGGGTTGTTCTACACGCGTATCCGCAACGATGACCACCAGCTCACCATCTTCTCGAACAATGGGTCGGAGAGCCTGTACCTCTACCCCAACCCGGTCCTGCCGGTCGATCCCATCTCCAGCCAGGGCGGTGCCGCGCTTGCAAAGTGGTGGGCGTCCAATGGTACCACCGGCATCGGGCCGGAGGAGCCTGAGCTGCTCAAGGCCTTCGACCTCCTCCGTTCCGCAGGCAGTCTGCGGGAAGCGGAGCGGACCAAGGTGGCCCAGGAAATCTGGAAGCTCGCGGTCGATCGTGTATGGACGATCGGTATCGTCGGCCTGTCACCGACCTATATGGGCACCCGCGTCGTCAATGCGAAACTTGAGAACGTGCCGGAACGGGTCTGCACCTCCCAGCATTGCCGCACGCCCTGGAGCGCGTGGCCCCAGCAGTGGTACTACAAATGAGAGCGGTTCCTCTCGCGCTTGTGCTTCTGGCTGGGCTCGCGACCGCGGCCCAGGCACAGCACGCCGAACAGATGCGGCAATCCGGCCTGGTCGGCAAACTTGAAACGGCGACCATCGTCCTCGACACGACGCAGGTGCCAAAAAAGTTTCAGGAGGCTCCACAGCTTGCCGAATTGGTGAAGGCCGGCAAGCTGCCGCCGGTGGAACAGCGCCTGCCCTCCGAACCGTTGGTTCTGAAACCCTTGCACGAAGTCGGCCGCTACGGCGGCACCTGGCGGCGGGCGTTCCTGGGCCCAGGCGATGGGGAGAACGGGAACCGAATCCGCTCGGGCGACAAGCCGCTGTTCTGGGATGTGACCGGAACGAAACTGATGCCCCAGGTCGCCAAGGGGTATGACATCAGCGCCGATGGCAAGCGGACCACGTTGTTCCTCCGCAAGGGAATGAAGTGGTCGGATGGTTCGCCCTTCACCGCCGATGACTTCCTGTTCTGGTTCGAGGATATGTATCAGAACAAGGACATCGCCCCCGCTCGTGCGCCGGACATGACGCCAAGCGGGCAACCGGGCCGGGTGAGCAAGGTCGATGAGACGACCGTCGCGATCGAATTCGACGTCCCGCATTTCCTGTTTCCCAAGCTGCTGGGCGGGGATTCCCAGGTGGGCGGCGGGCAGTCGCGGATGCAGTCCGAAGGCCTGGCGTTCGGGCTTTACGCACCCGCCCACTACCTGAAGCAGTTCCTGCCGAAATATACGCCGGTCGATACACTCAACGCCCAGGCCAAGGCTGCTGGCTATGCGAACTGGGTGCAGTTCTTCAAGTACAAGTCCGACTGGCGGATGAACGTCGACCTGCCCACGGTCGCGGCCTGGAAGATGACCCAGCCGATCAACACCCAGACCTGGATGCTGGAACGCAATCCGTATTTCTATGAAGTCGATACGGCGGGCAACCAGCTTCCCTATATCGACCGCGTGCAGATGTCGCTGGCGGAGAACCCCGAGGTCGTGAACCTCCGCGCCATCGCCGGTGAATACGACGTCCAGGAACGCTTCATCGACATCGCCAAGCTTCCGGTCTTCCTGGAAAACCAGGAGCGAGGGAAGTACCGCTACCGCCTCGATCTTGGTTTCAATGGCAGCGATTCACAGTTCGTGTTCAACCTGTCCTATCGCGCGGACCCCGAGGTTGCGAAGTGGATCGCCAACGCCGATTTCCGACGCGCGCTGTCGATCGCGATCGATCGTGAGCAGTTGAACGAAACCTTCTGGCTGGGTCTCGGTACACCGGGATCAGGCGTGCCGTCGGAAGTCGTGCCCGAAAGCCCTGGAAAGGAATGGATCGAGAAGTGGTCGACCTTCGACAAGGCGAAGGCCAACGCGATGCTCGATGCAGTCGGACTGACGAAGAAGGACCGTGAAGGCTACCGTCTCCGCACCGACAATGGCGAGCGGTTCCGTCTGCAGATCGATGTGGCACAGACGCTCAATCCCACCTGGCCGCAGCAGGTCGAGATGGTGATCCAGCAGTGGCGCGCCGTTGGAATCGCGGCGGATATGAAACTGCTCGAACGCAGCCTGTTCTTCACCCGTGTCCGTAATGATCAGCACCAGATGGTGCTGTTCTCCAATAGTGGTTCGGAGAGTCTGTTCCTGTTCCCGACGCTTGCTTTGCCGGTCGATCCCGCGGGCAGCCTGATGGGCAGCGCCTACTCCCTCTGGTACGCATCCGGCGGCACCAACGGCGTGAAGCCGGACGACCCCAACCTGCTGCGTGTCTACGACCTGATGCGGACCGCGCCCAGCAAGGGGGAAGAGGAGCGTAACGAACACGCCCGCGAAATCTGGCGCCTGGCCGCGGATGCCAAGTGGCAGATCGGCCTGGTCGGGCAGGCGCCTGGCAGCCAGGGCAACCGGGTCGTCAGCAACCGCCTGGGCAATATCCCCGAGCGCATCTGCATCTCCCAGCACTGCCGCCCGCCCTGGTCCGCTCGGCCGGAACAATGGTATTTCCGTTGACAGGGTCAGGAGCCGAGTGAAAGAACCCTGGGGAGGGAGAACCAGATCATGATCGCTCGCCAGGAACGCGGCCTTTCCGAACTCTACCGCGCCGACCCCGAACGCGCCGACGCCGTTGTGCTGGGGCGCCGGGGGATGCTGAAGGGGGCCAGTCTTTCGGCCCTCGGTGTGGCCCTCGGTGCCGCGATCCCGTTCGGGCGCTATCTGCCGACCGGAATGGTGCCGGTGGCCATGGCGCAGGCCAAGGGACCCGTGTTCCTGGACTTCCCCGGCAAGGACAAGGGCCTTGTGGTCCTCGGCGACCGGCCCCTGGTCGCGGAAACGCCCGAACACCTGTTGAACGACGACACCACCCCGGTCAGTAAGTTTTTTGTCCGCAATAATGGGCAAATCCCGGATCAGTCGACCGCAGGAGACGCCTGGACGATCCGTATCGACGGTGAGGTGAACAGCCCGGTCGAGCTCAAGCTGGGTGAGATCAAGCAGCGTTTCCAGGCCCGCACCCACCGCATGGTGCTGGAATGCGGCGGCAACGGGCGGTCCTTCTTCACCCCGCCGGGGCGCGGCAACCAATGGACGAATGGCGGTGCTGGTTGCGCGGAATGGACGGGCGTGCCGCTGCGCGACGTGCTGGCGGCCGCCGGGCTCAAGCCATCGGCGAAGTTCACCGGCAGCTATGGCAGCGACGTCCATCTGTCCGGCGATACGACCAAGAGTGTGATTTCCCGCGGGAATGCCATCGCCAAGTCGATGGAAGAGCACACGATGATCGTGTGGGCCATGAACGGCCAGCCGCTGGAAAACATCCATGGCGGGCCGGTGCGCCTGATCGTGCCGGGGTGGCCGGGCTCATTGTCCACCAAATGGTTGAACCGCGTGCAGGTGCGCGAAACGCCGCATGACGGCGCGGGCATGGGGGGCACGTCCTACCGCGTTCCCGTGACACCGATCGTTCCGGGCAGCACGAACGATGGCAAGACCTTCCGTGATCTGGAGTCGATGCCCGTGCGCGGCATCATCACCAATCCGGCCAATGGCACGCGGCTTGCCGCCGGGACCCGGGACCTGCCGCTGCGCGGCGCGGCCTGGGATGGCGATGTGGGCGTCGGGCAGGTCGATGTCTCGATCGACTTCGGTCAGACCTGGCAGAAGACAGCGATGGCCGCGCCGACCAACCGGTATGACTGGGTGCGCTGGACCCATGCGGTGAAGCTGCCCTCGGATGGGTATTTCGAGCTTTGGGTGAGGGCGACGGACAAGAACGGGGTGGCGCAGCCGATCGTGGCGCCGAACTGGAATCCGCAGGGCTATGGGGCCAACCCGATCAACCGGATCGCGGTGCTGGTGGGTTGATGCGGCTTTCGATTGTCGCGCTGGCGTTGCTGCTGGCGGGGCCGGCGGTAGCCCAGCGACCGCCTGCGACCGCCTTCGCGCCCGAGGCCGAGGACCCGACGACCTTCCCCGATTTCCCGGGGCGGGACGAGACCTTCGGCTTCTGCGCCGCCTGCCACGGCTTCAAGCTGGTTGCCGCGCAGGGCATGACCCGGGAGCAATGGGATGGCTCCCTGACCTGGATGACCGTGCGTCACGCGATGCCCGAGCTTGAGAAAGCCGAGCGGGACGTGATTTTGGATTATCTGGCGAAGGCGTTTCCGCCGAAGGCGCCGGAGGGCGGGCGGGGCGGCTGGCGCAATCCGTTCCAGCCGCAATAGGCCCGTTCAGCCCGCGCCGAACACCCGTTCGAAGATCTGGTCGATCGCCTTGGTGTGGTGGGCCGGCTTCATCGCCGCGTCCAGTTCAGCGGCCGGCACGCGGCCGGCGACGTCCGGGTCGGCGTCCAGGTTCTGGCGGAAGCTGCGGCCCTCGGGCGTGCCCAGCTTCGTCCAGGTTTCCATGGCGCAGCGCTGGGTGATGGCATAGGCGTCCTCGCGGCTGAGGCCGGCCCGGGCCAGGGCCAGTAGCACGTCGCCGGAATAGACGACGCCGCCCAGGCTTTCCAGGTTGGCCTTCATCCGCTCAGGATACACAAGCATCCGCTGGATCATGCCGGCGAGGCGCATCAGCGCGAAATCGAGCGCCAGGGTGGCGTCCGGTGCGATGACCCGCTCCACGCTGGAGTGGCTGATGTCGCGTTCATGCCACAGGGTCACGTTCTCCAGCGCGGGCACGACGGCGGCGCGAACGATGCGGGCGAGGCCGGTCAGGTTCTCGGTCAGCACCGGGTTCCGCTTATGCGGCATGGAGCTGGAGCCTTTCTGGCCGGCGTGGAAGAACTCCTCGGCCTCCCGCACTTCGCTGCGCTGCAGATGACGGACCTCGGTGGCGAGGCGTTCGATCCCGCTGGCGATCACCGCGAGGGTCGCGAAGAACGCGGCGTGGCGGTCGCGCGGGATGACCTGGGTGGAGACGGGCTCGACGGCCAGGCCCAGTTTTTCGGCGACATAGGCTTCGACGCGGGGATCGACCTGGGCGAAGGTGCCGACGGGGCCGGAGATGGCGCAGGTCGCGATCTCGGCGCGCGCGGCGAGCAGGCGGGTGCGATTGCGGGCGAACTCGGCATAGTGGCCGGCGAGCTTCAGGCCGAAGGTCGTGGGTTCGGCGTGGATGCCGTGGCTGCGCCCGATGGTGACTGTATACTTATGCTCCATCGCGCGGGTCTTCAGCGCGTCCAGCACGGCGTCGAGGTCGGCCAGCAGCAGGTCGGCCGCCTGCGTCATCTGCACGGACAGGCAGGTATCCAGGATGTCCGAGCTGGTCATGCCCAGATGGACGAAGCGGCTGTCGGGGCCGATGGCTTCGGCGAGCCAGGTCAGGAAGGCGATGACGTCGTGGCGGGTTTCCCGCTCGATCGCGTCGATGCGCTCGACCTCGGCGGCGTTGATGCCGGCGAGCTT
>CANJSR010000221.1 GCA_947476855.1 Acetobacteraceae bacterium | reverse complement strand
CTCATGGTGGCGCTGTGCAAGATCAGGGCGGCGGGCGCCGGCCTGTATGATCGATGAACGGGGAGAGAGACATGGAACAGCGCGTGTTCGGGCGAACGGGCCTGAAGTTTGGCATCCTCGGCTTCGGCTGCGGCGCTGTCGGCGGCCTGATGGTGCGCGGTTCGGACGCGGACCAGGAGCGTGCGGTGGCGCGCGCGCTGGATGTCGGGGTCAACTACTTCGACACCGCCGTGGCCTATGGGAACGGCGTGTCCGAGACCAATATCGGCCGCGTGCTGCGGGTGCTGAAGCCGAAGGAGTCCTACATCGCCACCAAGGTCCGCGTGCCCTCGGGTGATTTCGGGCGGATCGAGGCGTTGGTCACCGAATCCCTGAATGCCAGCCTGCAACGCCTGGGCATGGCGCAGGTCGACATCTTCCATCTGCACAACCCGATCACCGTCGCTGGCGGGGGAGAGACGCTGAGCGTCCGGCAGGTGCTGGATGAGGTCGCGCCGGCGTTCCAGAAACTGCAAAAAGCCGGGAAGACACGATTCCTGGGCATCACGGCGGTGGGGGACACGGCGGCGCTGCACCAGGTGATCGACGCCAAGGTCTTCGACAGCGCGCAGGTCAGCTACAACATGCTGAACCAGTCGGCGGCGACCGCCCTGCCGGCCGGCTATCCGGCGCAGGACTACGGTCGCATGTTCGACCATACGCAGGCGGCCGGTGTCGGCGTGGTGGGGATCCGGGTCCTGGCCGCGGGGGCGCTGACCGGCGTCTCGGAACGGCACCCGATCGCCAGCCCACCGCCGGCGCCGATCGGATCGGCCAACCAGTATGACACCGACCTGGAACGCGCCCGCCGCCTGATGCCGCTGGTGACCGAAGGGTTCTGCGGCTCCCTGGCCGAGGCGGCGACGCGGTTTTCCATCACCCACCCGGCGATGGGGACGATCCTGGTCGGGATGGCCACGCCTGATGAGTTCGAGGGCGCGCTGGCGGCGGTGCAGAAGGGACCGCTGCCCCAGGCCGCGCTGGACCGCCTGGCCGCGTTGACGGCCGGGTTTGTCGGGGAGTCCCGGTAGCGGGCGTTCCGCCCCTCCCGTCGTGGCGGGCCCAGACCCGCCATCCACGACTCGATGGTGGCAACGAAGGAAAGCCGTCGTGTCCAACCGCGGTTAGATACGACGGCCGAACCCTCAGGTCTCGTTCGACTTATCCAGCACCGGCTGGAACGCCGCCGTCGCCTTCTTCATCTCGGTCGCCGGATCGGCCCCGCCCACGATGTTGGTCAGGCCCGTTCCGATCGTGTCGCGGAACTCGGTCACCGGCACGATTACCGGCAGGCCCGAGCGGGCGATCTTCAGGCTGACCGACGTCGTGTCGAACCATTCCTGCGGGAACGCGCTGTTCTTCACGATGTCGTCGCGGCCATAGCAGGACAGGCGCGGCGGCGTGCCGGCGCCGGAACGAAGCTGCTCGTTCTGCATGTCCTTGCCGGTGATCCACTGCACGAACAGCCACGCCGGCTTCTTGTTCTTGGCGGTGGCGGGAATGCCGATGCCGTCAATGAAGGTCGCGCAGTTGTGTGACTTCGGGCCGGCGGGGACCGGAGCGAACCCGACCTTCTCGACGATCTTTGACTTGGTCTTGTCCAGCAGCGGCGCCGAGAACCCAATCCCATCCCACCACATAGCCGCTCGGCCCTGCATGAACGTGGTCTGGCATTCGTTCCAGTTGAAACCGATATTGCCGGGTGGGCCGCATTCGCGCATCAGCTTCTGATAGAACTGAGCGGCCTCGATCGCGGCGGGCGTGTCAGTCAGCAGCTTCTTGCCGTCGGGCGTGACGGTTTCCTGATCCCAGCCCAGCAGGATATTGTCGTACAGGACGACGTTGGCATTCTTCAGGCCGCGGCCGACAAACCCGTAGATCTGCTTGGCCGGGTCGGTCAGCGCCTTCGCCATGGTGAACAGTTCATCATAGGTCTTGGGCGGCGCCTTGAAGCCTTTCTCGGCCAGCAGCTCCTTGTTGTAGAACAGGATGAACAGGTCCTGGTTCAGCGGCAGGGCGTTGATCTTGCCATCTTCCCCGGTCGCGACCGCCATCGACGGCTTGCTGAAATCGGCCGGGTCGTAGTCGGGAGACGTCAGGCCCTTGTCGGCGATGTAGGGACGCAGGTCCTCCATCCACTTGGCGCGTTCGACCAGGCGCTTCTGGACGTGCATGCCGATATTGACGACGTCGAAGCTGGGACGTCCGGTCGCCATCTCCATCGCGACCTTGGGGCGCTGCTGCTGCTCGGGGATCTGCTCGAACCCGACCTTGATGCCGGTCAGCTCCTCGAACTGCTTGATCGACCGGCGGGCGAGGTCGCCGCGCGGGGAGAGCTGGTAGTTGACCTCGATGGCCTGGCCCTTGAACTGCTTCCAGTCGAAGGTGGACTGGGCGTTGGCGCGCTCGACGATGGCCGGGGCGGCCAGGGTCGCGGCCGAGGCGGCCAGCAGATGGCGGCGACGGATCATATGTTTCCTCCTGGGGTGGTCTTGCCGCCGTTATAAGTTGGTGCGGCATGGGGCGGAAGCAGGCCCCCGCCGCACCGGTCGCTACAGCGTGACCTGTGACCCGATTTCCACCACCCGGCCGGCGGGAATGTGGAAATAGGCCGAGGCATCCGCGGCGTTGCGCGCCAGGAAGATGAACAGCCGACTCTGCCAGGCCGGCAGCGCGCCGCGGGCGGCGGGCTTCAGCGAGCGGCGGGACACCAGGAAGGACGTCGTCATGATGTCGAAGGTCCAGCCGTCGATCGGGCAGGCCTCCAGCGCGGCTGGCAGGTTGGGTTCCTCCATGAAGCCGAAGGTCATGGTGACACGCCAGAACCGGGCGTTGATCTGTTCCGCCCGCACCCGGTCCCGATCATCGACTCGGGGCACGTCGGCCGTCACCACGGTCAGCACGATGTTGCGTTCATGCAGGGATTTGAAGTGCTTCAGGCTGTGCATCAGCGACACGGGCGCGAAGCCGGGGTTGGCGGTCAGGTAGATCGCGGTGCCGGGGATCGTCGCGGGCTGGCTCCGCTCCAACGCCCGCAACACGTCCGGCAGGGGCGTTTCGGTCTGCGCATCCAGGACGCGCAGGACGGCGGAGCCTCGGATCCAGGTCCACATGATGATCCCCACGCCGCCGGCGATCAGCAGGGGGACATAGCCGCCTTCGAGGAACTTCATCAGATTGGCTCCCAGAAACACCACGTCGATCAGCAGGAACGGCACGATCAGCGCCACCGCGGCCCATAGCGGCCAGCGCCACAGCCGCCACACGACGACCAGCGCCAGCATCGCGGTGACGACCATCGTGCCGGTGACGGCGATGCCATAGGCGCTGGCGAGTTTCGACGATGACCCGAACGCGACGACCAGGATCAGCACGCCCACCATCAGCAGGGTGTTGACGGCCGGCATGTAGATCTGGCCGGCATGTGCCTCCGACGTATGCAGGATCTGCATCCGCGCGATCAGCCGAAGCTGGATGGCCTGCCGCGTCAGGGAATAGGCGCCCGTGATCACCGCCTGGCTGGCGATGATCGTCGCCGCCGTCGCCAGGGCCACCACGGGCAACAGTGTCCAGTCCGGATACAGCAGGAAGAACGGGTTTTCGAGCGCCCCAGGGTCGGCCAGCACCAGCGCCCCCTGGCCGAGATAGTTGATCGATAGGGCCGGAAACACCATCGCCACCCAGGCCGTCTGGATGGGGCCGCGGCCGAAATGACCGAGGTCGGCATACAGCGCCTCGGCCCCCGTCACCGCCAGGAAGACCGCGCCCAGGGCGATCAGCCCGATCAGCCCGTGCTCCGCCAGGAACCCGACCGCGTACAGCGGATTGATCGCCAGCAGCACGCCGGGGTTGGCGGCGATATGCACCGCTCCGCCGATCGCCATCACGATGAACCAGACGATCACGATCGGCCCGAACCAGGCCGCGACCGCCGCCGTGCCCCGGCTCTGCACCAGGAACAGGGCGATGATGATCCCGATCGTGATGGGCACGATGTAGGGCTCGAACTGGGAGGTCACCAGCTTCAGCCCCTCCACCGCCGACAGCACCGAGATGGCCGGCGTGATCAGCGCATCGCCGAAGAACAGGGCCGCGCCGATCGCGCCGATCACCAGCAGCCCCGGCGTCGGTCGCCCCAGCGCCCGCTGCGCCAGCGCGAGCAGCGACAGCGTCCCGCCTTCCCCCTGGTTGTCCGCGCGCAGCAGGATCAGCACGTATTTGAGCGTGACGATGATCATCAACGCCCACAGGATCAGCGACAGCAGCCCCAGCACATGGGCCGCCTGGACCGCGCCGGCGGTGCTGCCGGCGGCCAGCATCGCCTCCCGGAACGCATAGAGCGGCGATGTGCCGATATCGCCGTAGACGACCCCGATCGCGCCCAGGGTCATGGCCCAGAAACGGGCATCGGGTTTGGTCGGCGTTGAAAGCGTGGCAGTCGAACCGGCAAGACTGTTCATGATCACCCATCCACCGCCGGGACATCCGGCTGTCCGGTCCACCGTCCCGTGATCGCCGTAAGGTTTCGATAGGGGTTCAGGCTCCGCGTCATAAGGATTCCGTAAAGACGATGGACAGCGGCATCCCTCGGGATCAGATCTCTGGCATGGCTGGCCCCGACGATGGCGTGACGTTCCCGACCTGGCGATCCGTGCCGGACCCGGTGGGGATCCTCGCGGCGGCGGCCCTGGTCGCGCTGTCCATCCTGTTCGGCCACGGGCTGAAGGCGACCCTGCCCACCGAGAGCCTGCATCTGGTCTGCCTGACCGCCGTGCTGATCAGCGCCGTCGCCTTCGGCTTCTGGTCGGGCCTGATCGCGGCGGCGCTGGCGTTCCTGGGCTACAATTTCTTCTTCGTCGAACCGCTCCATACCCTGTCGGTCGCGCGCCCCGAGGACATGATCTCCCTGGGGGCCTTCCTGCTGGCGGCGGGGCTGACCGGATTCCTGGCCGGGCGCATGCGGGAAGAAGCCGCCGCCGCCCGCCATCGCGCGGACCTGCTGGAAGCGGTGTCGGCCTTCACCTCCGACCTGGCCAATGCGGCGACACAGGAGGCGATCGAGACCACGGCGCTGCGCCATTTGGCCCGTGCCGTCCGGGGAGAGGCTGTGCTGCTGCGGCTGGATGCGGCCCCCCGGCTGACCGTCGCCGAAACCATGCCGGCCGGTGTGCGGCTCGGGTCACTGGACATGCAGATCGCCGACCGTGCCATGCGATACGGCCTGACCCAGCCGGCGACGGCACGCGGGTGGGAGGGCAGCCGGTTTTCCTTCCATCCCTTGCCCCCGGACGCGGTCCTCGCATTGGCCGCCGGCCCGGGCGGACGCGGTCATGCCCGGGCGCGCGAACAGGCCGTCGCGTCGATCCTGGACCAGGCAAGGCGGGCGATCGAACGGCTGGCACTCGCCCGTTCCGCGGCCGAGGCGCGGGAACAGGCGGAGCGGGAGGCCCAGCGCGCCGCGCTGCTGGCGTCGCTCTCCCATGACCTGCGAACCCCGCTGGCGACGATCCTGGGCTCGGTCACAAGCCTGCGGCAGTTGGATGCTACGCTGGCGCCGGACGCCCGCGCCGACCTGCTGCTGGCGATCGAGGAGGAAGCCGGCCGCCTGTCCCGC
Organism: Acetobacteraceae bacterium; assembly: GCA_947476855.1. The sequence goes on along the minus strand of CANJSR010000221.1, from coordinate 2,244 downwards.
TATGTCGCCAACCTGCTGCACATGACCCGGCTGCGCTCCGGGCTCGCGCCCCGGTTGGATTGGATCGACCCGGCCGACGTGGCCCATGCGGCGGTCCGGCGGGCGCGGGAGGCATTCCCTGGCCGGAGCATCATCATGGAGACCGAGGGGGCCATTCCCCTGCTGCGGACGGATGGGATGCTGCTGGAACAGGCCTTGTTCAACCTGATCGACAACGCGGTGAAGGCCTCGGCCGCCGATGGGGCGGTGCGGCTGCTTGCCTCGGTTGAAGCTGGGACGGTCGTGATCGCCGTGACCGATCACGGTCCCGGCTTTCCCGACCACGCCGCCGAACCCCGCGCGGGGCTCGGCCTCACCATCTGCCGGGGGATCGCGGCGGCCCTCGGCGGCACCCTTGCCATCGTCAGCCCGGTGCGGGACGGGCGTGGCACCACGGTGCGGCTCGCCCTCCCGATCGCGGAGGCCGCATGACCGGCAAGCCATTGATTCTGGTCGTGGATGATGAGGTGCAGATCCAGCGCTTTCTGCGCCACGCTTTGGACGCCGCGGGTTATCGGGTGGAACCTGCGATGGATGCCGCCTCCGCCCTGCGGGCCTGTGCGGTGCTGAAGCCCGACCTGATGATCCTGGACCTCGGCCTGCCGGACATGAACGGCAAGACGGTGGTGGGAGAGATACGGCAGCGCTCCGACCTGCCGATCATCGTGCTGTCGGCGCATGACCAGGAGCAGGAGAAGATCGCGGCGCTCGACCTGGGCGCGAACGACTTCATCGCCAAGCCGTTCGGGATCGGGGAACTGCTGGCGCGCATCCGGGTCTGCCTGCGCGGGACCCGTCCGGCCCAGGGGACCGAGGATGTGCTGCGGCGGGGCGACCTGGTGATCGACATCCCCGCCCATCGGGTGGAGGCCGCCGGCAAGCCCGTCAGGCTGACTCCGCGCGAGTTCGACCTGCTGGTGCTGCTGGCCCGCCATCCGGGGCGGGTGATGACGCACCGGCAAATCCTGACCCGCATCTGGGGGCCGGCGCATACCGAGGACACGCCGTATCTGCGCGTCTTCATCGGCCAGTTGCGCCAGAAGCTGGAGGCCAATCCATCCGACCCGGCCCTGATCCTGACGGAACCGGGTGTCGGGTATCGGATGGTGGATGGGGTTTAGGTGCGCAGCCAGTCCCCGTCGGTTATCCCGCGTGGCTTGCCGCGTACCGTCCGTCCAGGCGGGCGGCCAGCGCCGCGGTGACCCCCGTCATCGGCAGGCGGAGTTCCGGGCTGTCGATCAGCCCCGCGCGCCAGAGCCAGTGCTTGATGGGCGCCGGGTTCGGTTCGGTGAACAGCAGGCGCGGCAGGTCCACGAACGCGCGCCAAGCCGTCAGGGCCTGGGCGTGGTCGCCATCGCGCAGCAGTCCGGCGACCTTCGCGTAGGTTCCGGTGCCGACATGGGCTGCGGCCAGGATGCCGCCATCGGCCCCCTGGGTCAGCGCGGTGTGGAACAGCGCGTCTTCCCCCGTCAGGACCGAGAACCCCACCGGCTTTGCCCGGATCAGGTCGAAGGACTGTTCGGCGTTGGCGCAGCAGTCCTTGACCCCGACGATGTTGGGGCGTTCCGCGAGACGCAGCATCGTCTCGTTGCCGAGGTTGACGCCCGTTCGGTAGGGGATGTTGTAGATCAGGATCGGCCGGTCGGTGCCCTCGGACAGCGCACTGAAATGGCGGAACAGGCCCTCCTGCGACGGGCGGGAATAGTACGGGCAGGCGATCAGGTATCCGTCGATCGGCCAGGACGCGGTGCGGGCCAGGTCGGCGACGCCATGCCGCGTGTCGCTGCCGGACAGGCCGAGGAACACCGGCAGGCGGCGTCCCGCCGTGGCCAGGGCCACCACGGTTTCCTGGACCAGATGCTCGGTTTCCCCGGCGTCGAGCGTCATGCCTTCCCCCGTCGTCGCGGCCAGGATCAGGCCGTCGATGGGCTGGGCAGCGTAGTGGGTGACCAGGCGACGGACGGAGGGAATGTCCAGCGCGCCATCACGGAAGGGTGTGATCAGCGGCAGCCAGATACCGGAAGGGGTGGGTTGCATGGCGAAGGTCTCCTGAAAAGCCGGAGACGGGACGCATAAAAAAAACCCCGTCGAACCGGCGGGGTTTTGATCGATACCAGGCGCGATGGGTTACCGCGCGCGCACACCGTTCCGCCCCTGAAGAAGGGGGCGTTTTTTCGACGACACGGCGGCGCGGGTCCGGTTGAT
>CANJSR010000220.1 GCA_947476855.1 Acetobacteraceae bacterium | reverse complement strand
TGAACGCCGCGACATGCAGGCGGCCGGCGCGCATCGCCTCGATCTGGGCCGCGTTGCTCTGCACCGGGAAGAACTGCACGCGCTTGCCGGTGGTCTTGGAGAGATGGGCGAGGAACCCGTCCCACACCTTGGCATAGACGGCGGGGTCTTCCACCGGCGTGTAGGCAAAGATCAGTACCGGAGGATCGATCGTCTCGGCCGGGGTATCGGCGACCATGTCGCCATTGGCGTCCTTGAACCGCGCGTCCAAGGCCAGCGCCAGACCAGGCACCATCGCCGCCAGCATGCCACCCACCAGCGCCGCGCGCCTGCCGAAAAACGACATGTCCCGTGTCTCCGTTCCCTGTGACCGGGCCTATCTGCCCGGATTGGTCGTCCCGAGCCATGACAATCCCATGACAAAGCGGCGCGCGGAACCCCGACGGTTCCGCCGCGAAGTTTCCGTCCCACGCGGAAACGGGGTACGCCTTGCGAATACCGGACTGGAATCCGGGCGCCTTGAGGGGCGTATCACGCAACGAGCCAGGAAACGCCGATGACCGACACGCCTCCCTTGTTTGCCGGATTGAAGGTGATCGACTGCGCGAGCTACGTCGCCGCGCCCGCCGCCGCGACCGTGCTCGCCGATTTCGGCGCCGAGGTCATCAAGATCGAGCCGCCCGGTGACGGCGACGCCTGGCGCAACCAATACAAGCGCCCAGGCCTGCCGGTGACCGACCAGAACTATCCGTGGCTGATGGACGGGCGCAACAAGCTGGGCCTCGCACTCGATCTGAAGGCCGAGGCCGGACGCGCGGTGCTGGAACGCCTCGTTTCCCAGGCCGACGTGTTCATCACCAACCTGCCGCTGCCGCCCAGGGAACGGCTTCGTATCCGCTATGCCGACTTCGCGCCGAAATACCCGCGGCTGATCTATGCCTCCCTGACCGCCTACGGCGAAACCGGAGAGGAGGCCGGCAAGACCGGCTTCGACGCCACCGCCTATTGGGCACGCTCGGGCCTGATGGATGAGGTGCGAGCCGATCATCTGTCGATGCCCGCCCGCTCGGTCGCCGGCATGGGTGACCACCCGACCGCCATGGCGCTGTATGGCGGCATCCTGACCGCGCTGTATCGCCGCGAAAAGACCGGAAAGGGCGGAGAGGTCCAGGCGTCCCTGATGGCCAGCGGTATGTGGGCGAACAGCTACCTGATCCAGGCCCGCCTGGTCGGCGCCCCGCATCCGCCCCGTCCGCCGCGCGAGGAATCGGTCTCGGCGCTGAGCAACACCTACCGCACCGCCGATGACCGCTGGTTCATGCTGGCGGTTGCCAATGACCGGCAATGGCCGGCGCTCGCCCGCGGGATGGGCCTGCCGGAACTGATCGATGACCCCCGCTTCGCCACCCCGGCCGGCCGGCGGGAGAACGCGGTGACCCTGATGCACCTGTTCGACGACGCCTTCGCACGGAAGCCGCTGGAAGAATGGCGCGCGATCCTGGATGCCGCCGGCCTGACCTTCGGCATCGTCGGCACGGTGGAGGAGATCGCCCGCGATTCCCAGGCCATCGCGGCGGGGATTCTACGCCCGCTGGCCGATACGGGGATGATGACCGTGGACAGCCCGTTCCATGTCTCCGGCGCGCCCAAAGTCCCGGTGCGGGTGGCGCCCGGGCATGGCGAGCACAGCAGCCGCATCCTCCGCAACGCCGGTTACTCTGACGCGGAGGTCAAGGCCCTGCTGGCGAGCGGGGCGGTAGCCGGCCAATAGGGAACCGCCTCACGCCACCGCGCGCTGGTCCGCGGACGGGTCGGTGCCAAGCACCGCCCGCATCCGCGCATCCACCCGTGCATCGCTGAACGCGGCGGCGGCGAAAGCCATGCCACCGTCGCGCAACGCGTCAAAGCACGCCGGGTCACGATGAACCCGCATGATCCGCTCCGCCAGGTCGCGTGGGTCGTCGACGAAGCTGTCCCGCAAGGCCGCCGGCAGGTCCAACCCTTCGGCCGCCATGCCGGTGCCGACGCAGGGCACCCCGGCAGCCAGGCTGTCGAGGACCTTGCCCTTGATCCCCGCGCCAAACCGCAGCGGCGCAACCGTCAGCCGCACCTGGTCCAGCACCGTTCCCAGATCGTCGACCTGCCCGATGATCCGCACACGCGCATCCGCACGCTCCGCCAGCGACCGCGGCAGGCCACTGCCAACCAGCAGGCAGGGGATCGAGGGATCATGCCTCCAGACCAGCGGCATGATGGCGTCCAGCAGCCAATGCGCCGCATCCAGGTTCGGGGCGTGATTGTAGCCGCCGATGAACGCAATTCCGTGACGCTCCTGGAACCGAGGCGCCGACGGCCGGACCGCCACAGGCCACGGCACGACATCGACCTTTTCGCCAAATCCGGCCGCACTCAGGACAGATGATTCATGCGTCGAATGGGTGATCACCTGGTCGGCCGACATCACCGCCATCAGTTCGGCCAGGCGCACCGCCTCGGCCCGCTGCGCCAAGGCAGGCTCATGCAGGACGGCGGCCTGCCGGTGCATCCGCAGATGATGCAGATCGGCAACGCTGTAGATCAGGCGCGCATCGGGACAGTATTGGCGCGCGAGCGCGGCGTATTTGGACGCGTTGCTCAACCGATGCAGGTAGATCACGTCGAATAGCCCGGCCTGCTGGCGCAGCACGTCCTCCACCGTGTGGTGGAACGGAGCACCCGCCACGCTGATGCCCTGCGCGGCCAGGCGGCGCGCGGCTTCGCCGTCCGCGGCATCCAGTTCCAGCGCCGGCACGAAGGTGGTCTCGAATCCCAGCCGGCGCAGCGACGCGATATGGCCCAGGATCGCATGCGACCCCGCATCCCGCGACAAATCCGGCAACCTATCGTCGATCACCAGCGCCCGGCTTGGGCGGCGCCTGGGTCCTTCCTCCCGCAGCGCCACCGCCATGGCGGGCGGCACGGACAGCGGCCGGGACCAAGCCTGGCGAGACGGGCGCCAGGTCTCTCTCTGCCAGCGCTGGCCCTGGCGATCCGCGCGTTCCCGCAGCAGTGCGTCGGTCTGTGTCATCAGGAACCTGATGCGACGATCCAGGTTCGTGTCATCGACCTCGGCGGTCAGCAGCGCGGCAATTCCGGCCTCGGCGTCGGCATCCAGCCTGGTCGGGGGTTCCAGCACCACCGGATCGGCGAACGATGCGCCATCCGATTCACGGACGATCCGGATTTCGTGACGGTTCAGGACCGACAACGGTTCCGCCAGCAGATGGTCGAAGCCATGCCGGAACGTCTCCATCCCACCCGCCAACAGGTCGGGACGGGCGCGGTTCGCGAGGAGACGGGCGATCGGCTCGCCATTGGCGGTGACCAGCAGGGACACCGCCTGGCCGGGATTGGCTTCGTCCAGCACCCACCCCGCCACGCGCTGGCGCGTCACGCTATCGAGGTGCCCCCGCAGACCCTGCTCCCGATGAACGGCCTCGATGGCCGGCACGATGTGGGGGGAACCGAGGACATCCTTGCCCTGATGCACAAGCCGGACGACATGCGCGCCGGCCTCCGACAGGCACAGGTCCATCGAGAACCCGAAGCGCCCCTCACCTTCGCCGAGCCCCAGCAGGTCCACCCGGGGCTGGTCGGCCCGGACATGACCCACCGGTTCTCCGTCAACAACAACCAGCATGGCGACAGGCCGCGTCGGCCGGCGGTCGTCCCGTATCCAGCCAGTGACCCGGGTGCGGGTCAGTGCGTCCAGATGACCACGAAGCTGGATCTCGGCCGCGGGCAGCGGCGCGAGGCACATCGGAGAGCCAGGGATGTCCATTTCGTCACCGCGCCGCACGACGCGGATATCATGCGAAGACGCTGGCGACAGGGACAGCGGGACTTCGAAGGCATGACGCCCCAGGCCCATCCCAGCCAGTTCCAGGTCGCGGCGATACTGTTCTGCCACGACATGGGCCACGACCTCTCCATCGACCAGGATGCTCAGCGGAACCGCGGTTCCCGGTTGATCGTCGCAACGGACCCAGCCGGAAAGCCGGTCGTGGCTGGCAACATCGATGGCCCCGCGCATCTGGCCGGAGAGGCGAGCCGTCTCCCAATCCTCCCGGGATCGCACGCGTTGTTCCAAGCGGCGCAGCACGAGATCGAGCGCATGCCCGTCCTCGACCCGAGGGGCACAGTACAATGGCCGCGCTTCCCGCCGCCCGGGATACAACTGTCCATACTCATGTGCGTTATGGAAGATCGCTCGGCTGCCATCGTCGACGAATGTCTCGGACGGCGCACCCTCCGCGAGGATCACATCGTGTGTATCCAGTTCGATATGAAAATAATCGACCTGGTCCATCGCGGGCACCTGGATGATCGACCGGCCATTCACCAGCGCAGAGGCCGGAATCAGCACGCCATCCAAGTACATAGCATGCTGCGGCGAAACCAGAAGATCACGATGCGGCACCCCGTCCTGCAACGCGTCCTGACGAATCAGGATCGGCAATACACGCGTCTGGCCGGCGACGAACCGGCCCGCGTAGCCGCGGCGTCCGATCCAGCGGATCGGCCTGGACTGGCCAGTATGCGTGCTGACCAGATCGCCGATCGCGAGGGTCTCGACCGGACGCTCCCCGGTCGGAGTCAGGATCATGGTGCCGAGGAGATAGCAGGCGATGTCCGTGACGGTCGTGTCGGTGTTGCTGGTGACGGTGATGCCATCACTGACGGACAGGGAGAACTGGGTGGTTGCCAGCCCGGTGCCCGAGGTGAAAGTCAGCGCGCGCAGGGCCGCCTGCACCGCGCTGGGGCTGCCGGCGACGGTGTAGGTCAGGCCGTCCGGCGAAACAGCGCCGGTGCCCAGGTTCGAAAGCGTCCCATTGGCGGCGGACAGGACGACGGTGGCCGTCTCGGTCTGCCCCAGGCTGTTGGCGTCGGGATCGGTCACCACCACGCTGTCGAAAGGAGTCACGGGCGTCGCGCCCGAGACGTTGCGCGGTCCGGTGATGCCGGAGATGACGGGATCGGTCAGGCTATTGACGACCGTCGTAGCCGTATCGGTGGCCGTCGCGAGACCATCCGAGACCGACAGCGTGAACTGCGTCGTGACCTCGAACACGGTCGGCGTGAACACCAGTCCGCGCAAGGCGGCCTGCACGACAGCGGGCGTGCCCGAGACCGTATAGGTCAGGCCATCCGGCGATAGCGCGCCACCCCCGAGGTTCGACAGCGTGCCCTGCGCCGCCGACATCACCACGGTCGCGGTTTCGACCTGCCCCAGCGCCGTTGCGTCCTGGTCCGCGATCAGGACAGCGACAAACGGATTGATCGGGTTTGCTCCCGTCACCGCCTGCACCGCGACGGTGCCGGCGATGGTCGGTTCAGCCAGGGCGCGCGCGGTCACCGCCGCATGAACCGTGACGTCCGTGTCGTTGACCGCAAGGTCGAACGTGACCTCGGTCGGAGCGGTTGGTGTATACACAAGCGCCCGGAGCGCCGCTTGGACATCGGCCGCCGCCCCGCTGACGGTGTAGGTCAGTCCGTTCGGGCTGAGCGTTCCCGATCCAAGGTTCGAGAATGTTCCGACGGCGGCAGACATCGTCACCGACGCGGTCTCGGTCTGGCCGAGCGTGACGGCGTCGGGGTCGGTGAGGACGACGGTGGAGAAGGGGCTGATGGCTGCCAGGCCCTGCACGCTCTGGCTGGCGACCAGGCCGGTGATCTCCGGGGGCGACAGATCCGTCACCGAGGTGATCGTGTCGGTCGCCGTCCGGGTCCCGTCGCTGACGGACAGGGTGAAGCCGGTGCCGATCCCGGCCAGAGTCGGGGTGAAGGTCAGGGCACGCAACGCGGCCTGCACCGCGGCGGGCGTGCCCGACACGGTGTATGTCAGCCCGTCTGGACTGACCGCCCCGGTGCCGACAGAGCCGAAGATGCCGTGGAGGGCGGACATGACAACGGTTGCGGTCTCGGTTTCGCCGAGGTCGATCGCGTCGTCATCCTCGATCACGACCGATGCGAACGGGGAGATGGCGTTGCCCCCGCTGATCGCCTGCGCCGCAACGGTTCCGGCAATGACGGGTGTCTGCGGCAGAATGATATCGGTGAAGCCAGTCGGACTGGATGAACTGGTGCGATCGTCGAGGTCGGTCACCAGATGCGTGCCCGCCGTCGTGCCGTCGGTCGTCCAGAGTTCGAAGCCGGTCGTGCCATCATTGGCCTGGAACAGCACCCGCCCGCCGGGCGCGGCGGTGAAGCCGTAGATAGCGCTGCCGCTGGCACCGGGGCGGATGTCGGCCAGCAGCATCGTGCCCTCGGCGGTGCCATCCGTGACCCACAATTCGCCACCAGCGTCGCGCCCGTAGGGCACGCTGTTCACATCGTCGGCGTTTCCCGTCACCCCGTCATCGGCGACGAACAGGAGCCGGCCATCTTCCAGCGCGAAGAAGTCGCGGATGGAACTGCCATTCGCTCCGACCTGGATGTCCCGCAGCAGCGACGTCCCGGCGGTGGTGCCGTCAGTCACCCAAAGCTCATCCCCCGTCGCGGCCTCGATCGCCGAGAAAACAAGGCGGCCGTCGCCGAGGCGGAAGAAATCGTTGATCTGGCTGGAGTTGCTGCCGGCGCGGATGTCGCGAACCAGAGACGTGCCGGCTTCCGTGCCGTCGGATACCCACAACTCCCGCCCCGCCGCGGCGGTGGTTGCGGTGAATGCAACCCGGCCGTCATCCAGCAATGCGAACCTGGTGGGGCTGGCGCTGCCGGTGCCGGTACGAATGTCCTTGACCAGCGACGTGCCGTCCGTCGTCCCGTCGGTGATCCAGAGTTCAGTGCCGGTCGTGCCGTCCGTGGCGGAGAACATCACCCGCCCGTCATTCATGCGGGTCAGGCCAACGGGATTGCTGCTGTTGATGCCAGCCCGGATGTCCTTCAGGAGCGTCGTGCCAACCGTCGTTCCGTCCGTCACCCAAAGCTCGGCGCCGTTGGTGCTGTCATTCGCGCGGAACAGCACCCGCCCGTCGGCCAACGTCACGAAGCCTTCCGGGAAGCTGTGCGCGCTGCCGGCCGCAATGTCCTTCAACAGCGACGTACCGGCGGTCGTGCCGTTGGTCACCCAAACCTCGACGCCATTCACGCCGTCATTCGCGGTCAGCAGGATGCGCCCATCCCCCAGCGTCGCCACGATGGCAATGTAGCTGGAGTAACCGGCCTGCCCGATGTCCTTCAGGAGTGATGTGCCCGCGGTCGTCCCGTTGGTGACCCAGAGCTCGTTACCCGACGTGCCGTCGTTGGCATTGAACAGGACCCGCCCGCCCGCGATGGCCGTGAACCCGCTGAGGTCCGACCCGGCGTCGGGCGTCGGGTTGATATCCTTGACCAGATGGGTGCCGCCGACCGTGCCGTCGGTGACCCACAGCTCTCCATCACTGCCCGCGAACAGGAGGCCGGTGCCAGACAGGCCCGTGTCGGTCAGGCTGCCCAGGACATTCTGCGCAAGCTGGCTGGTGCCGGCGGCGGTACCGTCGGTCACCCAAAGGGCCTGCACGCCCGTGGAATCGTAGGCGCCGAAGACAACACGCCCATCAGCGAGGTTGGCGAACTGATACGGGAAGGACGATCGGGTGCCAGTGTTGATATCCAACAGCAGGCTGGTGCCGGCAGACGAGCCATCCGTGATCCACAGCTCGGATCCGTTGGTCCCATCCGGATCGGCGGCGAACAGCACCTGGCCAGGCCCGAACGCGCCGAAATTGTCGCCGTTCAGGCTGGTATAGGGTGACGCGCCCGCATAGAGGTCCTTGACCAGCGTCGTGCCGGCACTCGTTCCGTCCGTGATCCATATCTCCGGTCCGGTCGTCCCGTCATCCGCGACGAACAGCGCCCGTCCGTCGTTCAGGGCGACCAGGCGGCCAATGAACGAATCGCCGGTGCCGGGATTGA
>CANJSR010000219.1 GCA_947476855.1 Acetobacteraceae bacterium | reverse complement strand
GTGCCCTTTGCCCGCGCGGTGGCGGAGGCGCGCCCGCCGCGGCGGGTGGCGTTCAGCGCGAACTACAACGGCCAGATGGGCGTGGACCGGGAAACGCGGGAGATCTGCGAGAAGGCGGCCCGCCAGTTCGAGGCTCTGGGGTGTGAGGTCGAGGAATTCGCTCCCGACCTCGGGCCGCTGGAGGATGTGTTCATGGTGCTGCGCTCCCAGCATTTCGTGGTGGACCGGGAGTTGCAGTTGCAGACGCATCGCGACCTGCTGAAGCCGGACATCATCTGGAACACGGAAAAGGGCCTGGGCCAGACTCCCAGCCAGTTGGCGTGGGCGGAGCGGGAGCGTGCGGCGTTCTACCGGCGGTATGCGGCGATGTTCGACCGGTTCGACATCTTCATCACGCCGAGTGCGGCGACTCCGGCATTCGATGTGAACCTGCGGCATCCGGAGACGGTGGATGGGAAGAAGCTGACCAACTACATGGCGGCGTCAATGCTGAACGCGGCGATCACGCTGACCGGGTGTCCGGCGGTGGCTGTGCCGGCGGGCTTTGACCAGTGGGGTCGGCCGGTGGGGTTGCAGATTTCCGGCGGGCCTCGGAGCGAGGCGGCGATTTTGGGGGCGGCGGCGTTGCTGGAGGGGGTGATGGGGTTGGATCGGTTGTTGCCGATTGATCCCCGGGTGGGGACGGTTCCGCCGGGGTAGGGTGAGCGTAGGCGCGGCGCAGTCGTCGATCCATCCGTCGTGGCGGCCCCCCAGGTCCGGCGAAGAGCCGGCCCGAGGACAGGCTCCGGGCCGCCATCCACGTCTTTGCTGTTGGCAGCCGGGCAAAGTCGTGGGTGCCGGGCCGTCGCCCGGCATGACGCGTTTGCATCACCTGACGACGCTCCGCCAGCATGACCCGCTTCCCGGCCTCGATCCGCGTCTCGACCCAAGGGCGTCTCGGGACCTACTCCGCCGCAGGCGCCGGGGACAGGGCCAGGCTGGGGGGTGGCGCCGCGACGGCGCGGTCGGAGGATGGGAGCCTCGATTCCTGCAACCACGCCAGCAGGATCGCCGGCAGGACCGCGATCAGGATCAGGGCCAGGGCGGCGACCGCGCCGTCTTCGTAGGTGCCGCGCACGGCCTCTCCGTACAGCGCGGTGGCCAGGGTCTCGACGTTGATCGGGCGCAGCAGCAGCGTGGCGGGCAGTTCCTTCATCGCGTCCACGAACACGATCAGGCCGGCGGCGACCAGCGGGGCACGGAGCATCGGCAAATGGATCTGCCCCAGCAGCCGCCAGGTGCCGCAGCCCAGGCCGCGGGCGGCGCTGTCGAAGTCCTCGCCAAGCCGAGCATAGGCGGCGTCCAGCCCGCCGGCCGGAATCGCCAGGAAACGGATCGAGTAGGCCAGCACCAGGACTCCGCCCGAGCCCATCAGCACCCAGGCCGCGTTGGCACCCGTGAACAGTTGGGATATCGCGTCGAGCCCATCATCCACCCAGCCGAGCCCGATGATCAGCCCGACGGCGGCCACGCCACCGGGCATCGCGTAGCCCATGCTGCCCAGGCGCAGCAGCAACCCGCCGCCGCGCCGAGCCGCAAAGGCGAGGGACAGGCCAAGCGCGAGGGTCAGCAGGGCGGCCCAGCCGGCGTAGAAGGCGCTGTTGGAGGCCCAGACCAGCAGGTCCGGCGGCAGGCCGAAGGCGGACACACGCTCCCACGCTTTCCAGCCCAGGTGGGTGGCGGGAATGGCGAAACCGACAAGGATCGGCAGCAGGCAGGCGGTGGTCGCGGCCCAGGCCCGCCAACCGGTCAGCGGCCGCGGGTCGGCTGGCTTGGGGTCGCCCACGAAGACCACGCCCCGGCGGCCCCAGCGCTCCATCGACAGCAGCAGCAGGACCAGGGCGAGCAGCACCAGGGCGATCTGGGCGGCGCCTTCCAGGGAGCCTCGGGTCAGCCAGGTGACGTAGATGGACACGGTCAGGGTGCGGACGCCCAGGAACTCGGCCGCGCCGACGTCGTTCAGCGCTTCCATCAGCGCCAGGCCCAAGCCGACGGCGACGGCGGGGCGGGCGAGTGGGAGGCCGATGCGGAGAAACAGTTTCAGGCCTCCCGCGCCGACGGTGCGGGCGGCCCAGATGGCGTCCGCGGCCTGTCCGGCGAAGGCGACGCGGGCGTTGAGGTAGACATAGGGATAGAGGACCAGGCTGGTCACAAGGATGCAGCCGCCCAGGCTGCGGATGTCCGGCAGATGCAGGCCACGGGGATCGGTGATGCCCAGGACGAAGCGGAGCGCGGTCTGGATCGGGCCGACCGGGTGCAGCACATCCAGATAGGCATAGGCGGCGATATAGGTTGGCATCGCCATCGGCAGCAGCAGCGCCCAGCCCAGCAGGCGGCGGCCGGGGAACGCGTATCCCGCGATCAGCCAGGCCGAACCGGTGCCGATCACCAGCACAATCAGGCCGACGCCGCCCAGATACAGGACGGTTTCAAGCGTGGCCGCCGGCAGGACATGGCTGAGCAGATGCGGCCACAAATCGGGCGCACCCTGCGTGGCGACCACCATCAGGGCGATCACCGGCAGGGCGGTCACGAGTGCGGCGAGGACCGCTGCGAGCCTGGGTATCAGCGGTTTCTTCCCATTTATCGGCTAGCGGTCGAAGCCCGTCTGATCCACCAGCTTGCTGGCGGTCGTGCGGCCGGCGGCGATCTGGGCAGGGGTCACGCTGTCCGGAACGACGGTGCCGAAGGCGGCGAGCACGGGCGGTTGGGCGACGCCCGCGCGGACCGGGGTTTCAAAGTTGCCCTCGGCCAGCATGGCCTGCGCTTCGGGGCCGACGAGGTATTCGAGCAACTGGACGGCTTCCTGCTTATGTGGGGCGTGCCTGGCGATCGCGGCGCCCGAGATGTTCACATGCGTGCCCTTCTTGTCGGAGAAGGTCGGCAGCACGACGCGGACGGCGTCGATCCACGTCTTCTGCTCCGGCCCGCCCTTACCGGACGCCATCAGCCCTGCGTAGTAAAGGTTGGCGATGCCGATGTCACATGTGCCGGCCAGGATGTCCTTGGCCACGTCGCGGTCGCCGCCAGCCGGACGGCGGGCCAGGTTGGCCTTCAGCGCGGTCAGGTACTCGGTCAGCTTCGCCTCTCCATGCTTGACCAGCATCGCGGAAAACAGCGCGGTGTTGTAGGGGTGCTGGCCGCCGCGGATGCAGACCTTTCCCTTCCAGCGGGGATTGGCGAGGTCTTCATAGGTCGGGTTCTCGGTGGAGGGAACCCGGTCCTTGGAGACCATGATCACGCGGGCGCGCATCGACAGCGCGACCCAATGGCCTTCCGGGTCCCGCAGGGCGGGCGGCACCACTGTATCGATGGCCTGGGAATGGACCGCCTGGGTCAGGCCGCGCTCGGTCAGGTCGATCAGGCTGCCGGCGTCGACCACGATCATCACGTCGGCCGGGGACCGCGCGCCCTCGGCCCGCACGCGTTCGGCGAGGCCACCCTGCAGGAAGACGGTGTTCACCTTGGTGCCGGTCTTGGCGGTGAAGGCGTCGAGCAACGGCTTCAGCAGGCCCGGTTCACGGGTTGTGTAGACGGTGACTTCCGCCGCGCTCACCGGGGCGGCGGCGATGCTTCCCATCAGCAGCAGGGCGGCAAGCAGGCGACGGACCATGGGAGAACTCCCGTAAACGCGATTGAGAATTGTTCGCATTTGATAGCCGCCAAAATTCTCCCTGTCCAGCCCCTTTGCAGCATGGCCGCCGTCGCCGTGTCGGCGGGCCGCCGCTTTGGCCGTTTGCCCGCGGCCGGACGCGTGGCATGGTACGGGTCACCAATGCGGGAGCCTGAAGATGCCCAAGCCGTCCTCCGATACCGTCGCCAGCGTCCTCCAGCGCGTGGATGCGGGGCTCGAGCAGTCGCGGGACCGGCTGTTCGACCTGCTGCGCATCCCGTCCATCAGCGCGCAGCCGGCGCACAAGGCGGATTGCCTGCGGGCGGCGGAATGGAGCCGGGATCAGTTGCTGGGCCTGGGCTTCCGCGCCGAACTGCGCCCGACGCCAGGTCATCCGGTGGTGGTCGCGCATCACGACGGGCCGGCGGGCTATGCGGGGCCGCATGTGCTGTTCTACGGCCATTACGACGTCCAGCCGGTCGATCCGGTGGAACTGTGGCACAGCCCGCCGTTCGAGCCGACGCTGGTCGACGGGCCACGCGGCAAGCGCTTCGTTGCCCGCGGCGCGGTGGACGACAAGGGCCAGTGGATGATGTTCGTGGAGGCGCTGCGCGCCTGGCACGATGTCGGCGGCGGCATTCCGGCGCGGATCACGATCGTTCTCGAAGGCGAGGAGGAGGTCGGCTCGGTGAACCTCGAACCGTTCCTGCGTGCCAACAAGGACGACCTGAAGGCCGATCTGGGGCTGATCAGCGACACCGGCATGTGGGACGTCCATACACCCGCCATCACGACCCGGCTGCGCGGCATGGCTTATATCGAGCTGACGTTGAAGGCGGCGAAGCGGGACCTGCACTCGGGCCTGTATGGCGGGTCGGCGCTGAACCCGATCAACGCGCTGGCGAAGATCCTGGGCGACCTGCATGACGAGAACGGGCGCATCCAGTTGCCCGGCTTCTATGACAAGGTGCGCCCGATCACCAACGCGCAACGGGCGCAGTGGGACGCGCTGGGGTTTGATGAGGCCGCGTTCCTGGGCGATATCGGCCTGACCGCGCCGTCCGGGGAGCGCGGCTACTCGGCGCTGGAGCGGCTTTGGGCGCGTCCGACCGCCGATGTGAACGGCATCTGGGGTGGCTATACCGCGGCGGGCAGCAAGACGGTGATCGCGGCCGAGGCGTCCGCCAAGGTGTCGTTCCGCCTGGTGTCCGACCAGGACCCCCAGGAGGTCTTTGCCCAGTTCCAGCAATTCGTGAACGACCGCCTGCCGGCCGGTGCCACCGTGACCTTCGACCTGCACAGCGGGGCGCCGGGGATGGAGGTAAACAGCGACTCGGCCTGGGTGAAGGCGGCGCTGGACGTGCTGACCGACGAATACGGCAAGCCGGCGATCCTGATGGGCAGCGGCGGGTCCATTCCCGTTGTCACATCATTGCGCAACGTGCTGGGGATCGACACGCTGCTGATGGGCTTCGGCCTGGATGACGATCAGATCCACAGCCCGAATGAGAAGTTCGAGCAGACCTGCTTCCACCACGGCATCCGCTCCCACGCTCGCCTGCTGGCGAAGTTCGCCAGCGCCTGAAAGGAAACCATGCCATGATTGCCGCCGATGTGATGACCCGCAACGTCGTATCCGTGACCCCGGACGCGACGGTCGAGGATACCGCGAAGATGATGCTGGAGCGTGGCATCTCCGGCCTGTTCGTGGTGGATGCCAAGGGCGATCTGTCCGGCATCGTGACGGAAGGCGACCTGTTGCGGCGTGATGAGATCGGGACCGAGCGGCACCGTCCGTGGTGGCTGCGGGTCTTCGTGTCATCCGGCAAGCAGGCTGCCGATTTCACACGCTCCCACGGTCGCAAGGTGCGGGATGTGATGACCGAGGAGGTGATCGCGGTGCCGACCGACGCATCGCTGGAAACCGTGGTCGAGGTGATGGAGGAGCATCGCATCAAGCGCGTGGCGGTCACAGAATCAGGTCGAGTCGTCGGAGTAATAAGCCGAGCGGATCTGTTGAGGGCGTTGGTGGGGCGTTCGAGAGGGGCGGCGCCGGTGGCGGCGGATGATCGCACGATCCGCGAAACGATCCTCGATGCCCTGGAAAAGCAAAGCTGGGCGCCGATGACGACGGTGAACGTCGTGGTGCATGACGCGGTGGTCGACCTGTGGGGCACCATCACGGATGAGAACGAACGGCGGGCGATCGCGATCCTGGCCGAGAATGTTCCGGGCGTGAAGACGGTGCATGACCATATGGTATTCGTGGAGCCGTATTCGGGCGTGATCCTGGAGGCTCCCGACGAGAAGAAGTGACCGGGGGGGGAGAGCGGTGATGATGTTCAGACAGGTCGGTACCTTGGTCCTGGCGATGTTGGCCGCGGGGTGCGCGAGCCTGTGGCCGCCGGAGCAGAATGCCGCCGCGCTCGCCGCGCTGGCGCCCGCGGCGCGGTGCCATGCGGACCTGCCGTTCTTCGGCTACTACAAGTATACGCGTGACGAACCCATGCAATACATGGAGCCCGACGGGCGTATCGTCATGGGCAATGACGGCGGGTGGTGCATGATCCGCTATCAGTTGACGATGCCGAACGGTGGGCTGTCGGCCGGGGAAATGGAGGTGACCCAGCCGCCGGTCGGTGGGACCGTGATGGTGGGAACGCTGGATCGGTTGCTGCGGATCGCCTACCAGCCGAATCCGGGGTTCACCGGGCAGGACGCGTTCCTGGTGCATATCAAGGGGCCGATCCCCTATGTGGTGCCGATCCGGGTGTTTGTGGGGCAGTAGGTCATTCGAAGAAGTCCTCGTCGATCTTCTTGATATGAAGCACGTCTTCGACCCGGCAGCCGACGCTGTGGCGGATCATCAGGGTGGCAAGCTGGGTGCCGTCCACGAGGACGATGCGCTTGCTGAGGAACTCGGCGGTTTCCCGGGCGGCGGTTGAGAACGTGGAGGTTGTGACAAAGAGCCCCTTGGCTGCCTTGTGCCGGTCGAGGCTGCCGAAGAAATCCCGAATGGCGCCCGCACCGATGTTGTTGCCGTCGCCGTATCGCTTGGCCTGGACATAGACCCGGTCGAGGCCCAACGCATCCTGGTCGATCACCCCATCCACCCCCCCATCCCCGCTTTTCCCCAGCGCTCGGCCCGCATCCGCGACGGAACCGCCGTAGCCCATCGCGAGCAGGAGGCGGATGATCAGGCGTTCGAAGAAATCAGGGGGCGCAGCGCGGATGCGGTCGAGGAGGTCCTGCGCGAGTGCGGCCTCGATCTGCCGGTGGGCGGACCGCATGAGTTCGTCGGGGGTCTGTTCGTCAGTCGCGGCGGCGCTGTCCTGGGTGGTCGTGCCGTCGCTGGGCGCTGCATTGCGTTTCGGGGCGAAGGTCCTGAACTCGTCGAACTGCTGGAGGAATGGAATGTCGATGTGCGTGGGATTGGAGGCCAGGACCTGTCGGCCACGATCGGTGATGACGTAGTAGCCGCGGCGGGTCCGGGCCACGAGTCCGGCCTTTCCCAGGTAGGTGTTCGCCCAATGCATCCGGTTCACCAACCGGGTTTGCAGACCGGACGACAGCAGTTCGGTTCGATCTTCCTCGCTCAAACCCAGTTCGTCCGCGATGGGTGCCGCAATGTCGGCTGTTCGTACCTCTCCGGCCGCGGTGGCCTTGAGAACAGGGAGCAGCAACGCCTGAAAAACGGGTACGGCCATATCATCCCTGCTTCATGTTCAGCCTCCGCTCGCGCATGGTGGCTGTTCAGACATTCTTAACAGGGATGACTCGAACTTTACCACCGACGAGAATGGTAAACGCGGCTTCAATCTGATTGGGGCCCGACCTTCCGTCGCGTGATCAGGTCAGGTCGGCTGGGTGCCAGATTGGTCCGGACAACGGCGGGAACGTGCAATCGAAATCAGTGTCGTCCGGCATTGCCAGCAGGTCGACGATACTGGCAGGTCTGGCGCCGATCGTCAGCGACGGCTGGGACGGTCGCTCGTTGTCGTTGACGGCAACCTGGTTCGCGTGCGCTGCGTTGGCCATCGTCTGGTCTCTTTCGCGAATGCCCCCGGGCGCACCGTATCAACCTCGGTGCGCCCAGGCCCGACCGTCTACCGCAGCGGGTCGATATCCCGCGCACCCAGCGTCCGCGCGCGCAGCACTTCCTCATCCGGGGCCGGAGCACCAAAATCAGTGAACGCCCGACGCACCGCGTCCACCGTGTTGCCGAAGATCTGCCGGCGATTGTCCCGCGCCCAGGCGTTCGAGGCCGCGATC
>CANJSR010000218.1 GCA_947476855.1 Acetobacteraceae bacterium | reverse complement strand
GCCCGGTTCACCGCCACCAACGAGCTACTACACGCCGTATCGATCGCTTCGCTCGGCCCCCGCAGGTCGAACAGATAGGAGATGCGGTTGGGCAGCATCGTCGCGATGTTGCCCAAGGCGATCTGAGCGCGCGCGGCGTCGCGGTCGGGGATGATCGCGCCGTACTCGTTGATCTGCGGGCCGAAGAACACACCGACCGGCCGGCCGGCGAGCGTGCCCATCCGCAGCCCCGCGTCCTCGACACAGTGCCACACAGCCTCGATCGCCAGCCGATGCTGCGGGTCGAGGAAACAGGCCTCCCGCGGGGAAATGCGGAAGAACGGCGCATCGAACGTGTCGATCCGGTCGAGGAACCCGCCTTGCAGCGCGCCCCTGTCGTAGCCGCCACGAGAGGCCAGATCACGCCCGTCGGGCAGCGGACCGACCAGATCGGTGCCGGCCTCCAGATGCTGCCAGAACGTGTCCAGGTCGGGAGATCGGGGGAACCGGCCGCTGATGCCGATGATGGCGATCGGTTCGTCCCGGCCAGCCGGACGGACAGGGGGCGGCGGGGCGGCGACGGGTTCGGTCTTCACCGCGTGGTGTGCGGTGACCTCGGCCGGGTGGGATTCGACCAGGTAGTCCGCCAGCGCCTCGATCGTGCCGCGCGCGAAGAAGACGGCGGGGCTGATGGTGATGCCGTAGACCTCTCCCAGGCGGACGCTGAATTCCTTCAACGCAATGGAGTCGAACCCGAATTCCGCGAGGCCCGCAGTTGGGGACAGCAGGTCCTCGTCCACCTTCATCAGGCGGGAGATCAGGGCGGTCAGGCCCCGCCGGACGGTGGCCGGCAGGTCGGGGTCGGCCGCGATGGGCGCCGAGACCGCGGCCGCGGGGATAGCGGCCGGTGCGCCTGGAAGGGGCGCGTGCGCGGCTGCAACCGGACGGGTCGCGAACAGGGCGAGCGCCTTGGCGGGGTCCCCCGGCACGACGGCGACCTGGGCATGCCCCATCGCCAGGGCGTCCAGGAACGCCTGCCAGCCCTGCTCGGTTTCCAGATAGGGCATGCCGGATGTCGCGAGGTAGATGCGTTCCCCCTCGGCCGACAGCACGCCCCGCCCTTCCCGCCACAACGGCCAGCCAAGCGCGATGGTCCGACCCGGGCGGTTGGTGTCACGCCAGGCGGCGAAGCGGTCGCAGAACGCGTTGCCGCAGGCATAGGCACCCTGCCCGAAATCCCCCAACTCCCCGGCCAGCGAGGAAAACAGCACGAAGAAGTCGAGCGGCTCATCCCCCAGCACGCGGTCGAGGGTCAGGGTCCCGACCACCTTCGGCGCGAGGCAGGCAGCCACATCCGGCCAGCCGCTGTCGCGGAGCGACGTCACGGCGGGCACACCGGCCGCGTGGATGACGCCATGGACAGGGCCATGGATGCCCCGCGCTTCCGCCACCACGTCGGCCAGCGACCCCAGGTCGGTGACATCCGCCTGCCGGTAGAGCGCGCCGGGACACGCCGCCAACGTCGCACGCACCGCGTCATTGGCGGGGGAACGGCCGATCAGCGTGATCCGCACCTTGGCCTCCCGCGCGAGCCGGCGGGCGAACAGGCCGGCGAGGACTCCCCCGCCGCCGGTGATCAGGATATGGGCGCCCTGGCGCAATGGGACGGACGGCCCGGGGAAAGCCGGTACCATGCGGCGGACCAGCCGGGTTCCCTCCCGGATCGCGACCTCGGTTTCGGCACCATGCGGCGCGGCCAGTTCAGCGCTGATCATGGCCGCCAGCGCGCCCGTCGCGGGCAAGGCGCCGTTCAGGCGCAGCAGACGCAGGTCGACCCGCGCGCCGTCGAAGCGCGCCGACCGCCGTAGGGCCTGGACGCATTCCCGCGCCGGACCGCCCCGATGGACGTGCAGCACCGGCACCGGATCGTTGAACAGGGCGCGCAGCGTGGCGAAGACGGCCTGCTCACCCCGGCCCAGGTCGGCGCCCAGGTCGTTGATACCCAGCAGGTTGACGACACCGGTGGGGGCACCGTCCAGCCGGCGGCGTTCCGTCAGGTCGGCCGGAGCGACCTCAGTCACCCGATGCCCCTGCCCGCGCCACAGGGCGGCGAGCGCCGGACCGGGTCCGTCGCCATCGGCCAGCAGCCAGATTGGACCGGCCAGCGTGCCGGCCGGCAGGGGTTCAGCTTGCCAGTCCGGAACCAGATAGTTTGCCCGGGCGGGTTCGGCAGGAGCGCGGACCGCTGGCGGCGTGTCGCCTTCGCGGTCGAGCCAATACCGGCGCATCTCAAACGGATAGGTCGGCAGCGAAATCCGCCGCCCCCCGGCCGGGATCGCCTCGACCGGCACGTCCCCCGTCCGCAGATACGTCGCCGCGGCTTCCCGCAGGAACCCGGGTCCGGTGCTCGCGGGCGCCCCCGACGCCAGGGCCGCCCGAAGGTCCGCCACGCTGCCAACCACCGCCGCCCAGCGATGATCGAAGTGGCAGCGCCCGGCATTCAGTGTCCGGGCAA
Source organism: Acetobacteraceae bacterium (assembly GCA_947476855.1). The sequence continues at coordinate 5,450 of CANJSR010000218.1, read as the reverse complement.
GATCGGCCAAAGCCGGCGTATGAGTCTCCAGCCAGGTCCGCAGATCGGCAATCCGGCGCGCCAGACTGGCGGGGCTGCGCGCGGACAGCGTGATCAGGCAGGGTTCGTCGGCAATGGCGCGCACCGCCTCCGCGTCAGGTTCCGCCAGCAGGATATGCACATTGGTCCCGCTGAAACCGAACGAACTGACGCCGGCCATCCGCGGCGCGCCGTTCGTCTCCCACGGGCGCAGCGCCGTGTTCACGACAAACGGAGACTCGGACAGATGCAGCGCCGGGTTCTCGGACCGGAAATGCAACGACGGGAAGAACGTGCGATGCCGCAGGGTCAGCACCGCCTTCAGGAACCCGGCGATCCCGGCCGCATGCGCCGCATGCCCGATATTCGTCTTCACCGAGCCCAGCACGCAGAACCCCGTCCGGTCGGTCCAGCGGCGGAAGGCGCGGGTCAGGCCCTCGACCTCGATCGGATCGCCCAGCCTGGTGCCGGTGCCATGCGCCTCGATATAGCCGATGGCGTCCGGGTTGATGCCGGCCTTCCGGTAGACCTCGGTTTCCAGGGCCGCCTGGGAGTCCGCGCTGGGCGCGGTAATCCCGTTGGTCTTGCCGTCCTGGTTCATGGCGGAGGCGATGATCACCGCCTCGATATGATCGCCATCGGCCAGCGCGCGGGCATAGGGTTTCAGCACGACGACCCCCGCCCCCTCCCCCGGCACGAACCCATCCGCGTCCGCGTCGAACGCGCGACAGGCGCCATTGGGGGACAGCATGCCGGCCTTCGCCGCGGCGGTGTTGAACCCCATCGTCGTGGTCAGGAAGACCCCGCCGGCGAGCGCCATCTCGCACTCCCCATCCAGCAGGCTGCGGCAGGCGAGGTGGATAGCGCTGAGCGAGGACGAACAGGCGGTGTCGACCGCCAGGTTGGGCCCCTTGAGGTTGAGGACATAGGCGATGCGCCCCGACAGGATGGCCGCGGCATTACCCATGAAGGCGAATGCCTCCGGCACGATGCCGAGGTCCGTCATGCGGTGCGTGTAGTCACCGCCATAGGCGCCGACGAACACGCCACAGCGCCGCCCGTCGAGTTCCTGTTCGGCGTAGCCAGCATCCTCCAGCGCGCGCCAGGCTTCCGTGAGGAAGACGCGGTGCTGCGGGTCGGTCAGTTCGGCTTCCTTGCCTGACATGCGGAAGAACAGCGGATCGAAATCCGCCGCGTCACGGAGAAAGCCGCCCCATTTGAGGAATTGCGCCTCGGAACTGACGCCCTCGGGCAGGGAGGACACCTCGGCGGACCAGCGATCGGCGGGCACGGTGGTGATGCCGCTGCGCCCCTGTCGGAGCATGTCGTGGAAAGCGGTGATGTCGGGGCAGTCGGCGAACCGGCCGGCCATGCCGATGACGGCAATGCGGGTGTCGCGCTGGGCGGTGGGGTCCGGGGGTAGGGCAACGGCGGGCATGGTCGCCGGCGGGGGCACCCCATCTTCTCCCCCCCCCGTCGTGGTCGGGCTTGACCCGACCATCACCACGGACCCCGTCTTTTCCAGGGTCCCATTCACCGCCAGAGCGCCGTGCGATGGTCCGGTCAAGCCCGACCATGACGGGGGGGACGGCTCCTGCCGCCCTCCGTCCAGGGCCGTGGGTACCGGCGCGACCGTAGACGGAACGTTCCGGACCCAATCGCCATATTCCCGCGTGATATGGCGGGCGAGGTCGGCGATCGAAGGGTGGTCGAACAGCACAATCGGCCGCAGGTCCAGCCCCAATACCGTGTTCAACCGGGCGACGACCTGCCCGCCAAGGATCGAGTCGATCCCGTAATCCATGAACCGGCCGCGATGATCCAGACGCTCCACCGGCATGTTCAACAGGACGGCAACCTCCCGCGCGATTGTTTCAGGCAGGCTGGCGCCGCTGGTCTCTGGGCTTGCCGAGAGCACGGGAGGCTGTTGGGTCGTCCGCGCGACCGCCGGTGCGGAGATCGCGCGCGCGGTGGTCGATCGTTCCGCCACCATCACCGCCTGGCTGAGCTGATCACGCGCCTCCCCCGGCAGGCCGAACGCGTCCATCCTCGGGAAACCGGCCTGTGCCATCGCTGCCTGCCAGCCCGCCACATCCAACAGCGGGGCGTTGGCGATGCGACTGCCGGCGTCCTCGAACGCCCACCAGCCGTCGGTCAGGCCGAAGGTCAGGGTGGCGTAGTCCTGCAGCGCCGTGACTTCATTCAGCACCAGCCAACCACCCGGCCGCAGCAGCCGACCCGCATGGTCCAGCGCCGCACCAATCAGACGGCAGGCGTGCAGAACGTTGGAGGCGATGACGATGTCAAACCCGCCGGGGTCGAACCCCTGGCCGGCCGGGTCCTTCTCGATATCCAGCACATCGAACCGCATGAAATCATGCGACGCACCGAATCGTGTCCGCCCCAGATGAGCAAATCCGCGGGAGACATCGGTGTAGTGATATTCGACCGCGATCCCACGCTCCGTCAGCAGCCGCAGGATCGATGCCGTCGCGCCGCCGGTGCCGGCGCCAGCCTCGATCACCCGCGCCGGTCGGCCCAGCCCGGCGGCGAGCGTCGCCACCGCCTCGGCCAACACAGCGTTCAGATGTTCGGCGAGGCGGCTGCCCTGGTAGATCGGCTCCACGAGATCCGTTCGACCGTCGGGGAACATGACCTCGGTCGCTGTCACCCGCCCCGTCAGAAGATCGGGCAGCGCGCCGATACAGCGCGCAAGCAAAGTCAGGAACGGCGCCAGTTCCGGTTCGGCGGCGGCGAGCCTGGCCCGTTCCGTATCCAGATTGATCGATGCCTGGGCGCGGACGCGCAGCAAATCGCCCTCTCGCAGTAGCACCCCATCCCGCGCCAGCATATCCACCAGCGCGTCGTGCAGGCGGTGCTTCGACGGGATGATGGTCAGTGCCTTGCGAAGGCCGGCAACCGTATAGACACGGCGCCCGAACAGCCCCATCCGGCCATACGCGGCGGCCAGCGCCTTGCGCCCCCAGGCCTCGACAGCGCGGAAGGCACCGGCCTGTGCGGACAGGTCCGGCGCGTCGTGCCTGGCAAGCGCGGTCGAGACGGCGGCCAGGCCGTCGGTCGGGGCCGGCGCGGGGGCCTGCTCCACGGTCGCACCCGCTTCTGCCGCGATGCCGCAGGCCATCCGTTCAAACGGATAGCCAGGCAGAGATACACGCCGTCCCGACGAAGCGCCCGGCAGGGACGTCCAATCAAAGGCGGCCCCCTGGGTGTAGATATCACCAAGAACGCAAAGAGCCTCCTGATCCGGCCGATCCCGGGCGATCGTGCGCGCGAAGGTCATCAAAGCGGGACCCGGGCCTTCCGCCCGCGCCTCTCCGGCGATCACGGACGCCTGTCGCTGATCACCCAGCCAGCCAAGCAACCGGACACGCAACGATGTGAGATCGTCCGCAACGACCGCCAGGCGATGGACATGATGTTCCCGCCCCACGGCCAGCGTGGTCGCGATGTCGGCCGGTTCAGCGTCCGATCGTTCAAGCCAGGCGGCCAGGTCGGATGCCCGCGCCCGCAGCGCGGCCTCTCCCCGCGCCGACAGCAGAAACAGGAACGGACCCGCGTTGGCCGAGCGCGTCGGCCGAACAGGCGCTTCCTCAATCACCAGATGCGCGTTCGTACCACTAAAACCAAACGAACTCACCGCCGCTCGGCGTGGCCCTGCCGGCTCCCAATCCCGCGCCGCGGTCGGCACGGTGAACGGGCTGGAGGCAAAGTCGATGCGCGGATTGGGGCTGCTGAACCCGGCCATCGGCGGGATACGGCGGTGCCGCATCATCAGCAGCACCTTCAGCAACCCTGCGATCCCCGCCGCCGTCAGCGCATGCCCGATATTCGCCTTCGCGGATCCGATCGCGCAGAAGCCGACACGGTCGGTGAATTTCCGGAACGACGAGGTCAGCGCCTCCAGCTCGATCGGATCGCCCAGCGGCGTGCCGGTGCCATGCGTCTCGACATAGGTGATCGAGGTCGGATCGATGTTGCGCCGGCGGTAGATGTCTTCCTCCAGCGCCGCCTGGGACGGCGCGCTGGGCGCGGTGATGCCGTTGGTCCGGCCATCCTGGTTGATGCCGCTGCCCCTTACGATACCCAGGATGTTGTCGCCATCCCGCTCCGCGTCCGCCAGCCGCTTCAGGACGACAACGCCGGCACCTTCGCCACAAACGAAACCATCCGCTGCCGCATCGAACGCGGCACAGCGGTCGTTGGGGGACAGCATACCGCCATCGGTCATCGCGCCGATGAACTGCGGCGTGCTGATCACCGCGACACCGCCGGCCAGCGCCATGTCGCAGGTGCCGGACATCAGGCTCTCACACGCCAGATGCACCGCCACGAGCGAGGACGAACACGCCGTGTCCAGTGCGACTCCGGGTCCCTTCAGATTCAGAAAGTAGCTGATGCGCGCGGCGAGGATCGACGTCACATTGCCCATCAGACCCAGCGCGTTGGACTGCAACCCGGCGTCGCGGAAACGCTGGGCGTAGTCACCTGCTCCGGCACCCGCGAAGACGCCGCAACGCATGCCGGACAGGGTCCGTTCGGCGTAGCCCGCGTCTTCCAGCGCGTGATAGGCGGTTTCGAGGAACAGCCGCTGCTGCGGGTCCATCATCGCCGCCTCGGTGGGGGAGATGCGGAAGAACAGCGGATCGAAACGCTCCTCGTCGGGCAGGAAGCCGCCGCGGCGGCGTGGCCCCATGGCGGCGGGCCAGCGCCGCTCCGGCATTTCTATCAAGCAATCATCGCCGGCTTCCAGCATCCGCCAGAAACTGTCCAGGTCGGGCGCATTGCCGAAGCGGCCCGCCATCCCGACGATGGCGATATCGCGCGACACCGGCGCCGAGGCTTCCGGTGCCAGGTCCTTCGCACGGGCCAGCAGCGCCATCGCCGCCTCGGCATCCAGCGTGCCATCGGCCACCATGCCGAAGACCAGCCGACGCAATCCGTTGTTCTCGGCCATGGCGCCTGCCTCAGGGGTTCATCATCAGTTCAGCCAGCATGGCCGAACCGGAAAAGGACTGCCCGCCATCCGCCACCAGCGTGACGCCGGTCAGCAGGGATGCCAGCGGGGAGGCGAGGAAGCAGCACACCGCGGCCACGTCCTCGATCGTGCCAAAGCGGCCCAACGGAACGTAGGAACGGAGTTCGGCGATGTCCTGTTCGGTCAGAAGCCGGCGCAGCCCCTCGGTCTTCTCGATCGGGCCAGGCAGGACACTGTTGCAGCGGATCCCATACTTCCCCCACTCCAGCGCCAAGCCGCGCATCAGACTGTCGATCCCCGCCTTCGCCGCGCCGACATGGGCCTGGAAGGCGAAGGGCATGATCGCGTTGGTGGCGGAGACGAAGATGATGTTCCCGCGCGTGGCTTTCAAATGCGCGAAGGCGGCGCGGGAGGCGTTGAAGGACCCGAGCAGATC
>CANJSR010000217.1 GCA_947476855.1 Acetobacteraceae bacterium | reverse complement strand
GCTGAACGATACACCGCTCGCCGCCGCCGAAATGCGCCGCCGGCTTGGCCTGTAGCCACGAGGACCCATGCTGAACATCCAGACTTTCGACGCCCGCGCCGGGGGGAATGTCATCTACAAGGCGCTCGCCCATCCGCTGGCGGCGGAGGCGATTGCCCGCCTGCACGCCCGCCTGCACGCCCCTGTCGCGATCTACGATCCGGACGGCCTGGCCGAGGCGCTGCTGGCCATGTACCCGACGCCGATCGAGGCGCTGTACGTCCACGACACCGCCCAGGTCGGCCAGACCCGCGCCGGGATGGTGACGCGCAAGCTGACCGAACTGCCGGACAGCGGCGCCCGGACCGTGCTGATCGCCGCCTTCGATGCGGCTCGGGTCGTAGACCGCATCCGCCACATGCTGCCGCCCGGTGCGACGGTGCTGACGCTGGACGACATCCGCCTGCCGGCCGGGATGCTGACGACGCCGGGGCGCTACCTCGACAAGCTGAACTTCGCCACGAACTTCGCCTTTTTCCGGGATACCGAGGCGCTGTCGACCCGGATCGTCTCCGCCAACTACTGGGCCAACTACGGCGCCACCCAGGTCCGGCTGTGGCTGCGGCTGTTCGATGGCGACGGGACGGTGCTGGCGACCTGGGAGCAGACGCTGCCCTCCGGCCCGGGCGGATACAGCATCGACAGCCGGGTGATCCGGCAGCGCTTCGGGTTGGGGCCGTTCACCGGGCAGTTGTTCATCCATGCCATCGGCTCCGCCGGCCACGACGTGGTGAAGTACGCGCTCGACACCTATGCCCATGGCGATGGCGCGTCCTTGTCCTGCACGCATGACGCCAACGCCTGGCCGTCCGACCGGTTCGCCGGCCTGCCCGCCCCGCGCGATGATGAGGACGTGGTGCTCTGGTTGCAGAACAGCCACGCCGTGCCGATCCCGGCAGGCGCGGTGGCGCTGGACCGCATGGGCGCCGGCCAGCCGGTGTCCTACAGCCAGGCACTCGGCCCCTTCGCGACCGTGGCGCTGAACGTACGCGAGTTCCTGCCCGGCCTGCGCTGGCCCGCACAGATCGAGGTCCGCGCCGGCCGCCACGTCGTCCGCCCGCGGTACGAGATCACCCGCGCCGACCGCGTCCGCATCGCCCATGTGAACGTGGAGCGCGACAACCTGAAGCCCGATCCGGGCATCCCGACCATGCCGGCCGATCTGGGCCGAGGCTACCTGTTGCCCTTCCCGATCCTGCCCCGCGCGCGGTTCCGCAGCATCGTCCAGCCCACGCCGATGTCGACCGTGCAGGCGAACCTGCCGATCCGGATGGACGTCTTCGATCGGGAGGGGCGGAAGGTCCACGAACGCTTCCTCGGCCGCCTGCCCCGCGCGCATGACCTGGCGCTGGATTTCGACGACATCGATGTCGAGGCCGGGCACGCCGAACTGGTCTACGACTTCCGCGACGGCGGGGAGGCCGATGGCTGGCTGCACGCGCTGTTCCGGTATGAGGACCGCACGTCCGGCCACGCCGCCGAATCGAGTTTCGGCGCCCATGTGTTCAACACGGCGATGACCTGGAAGGATGAGCCGCAATCCTACTCCGGCCCGCCGCCCGGCCTGTCGACGCGGCTGTTCCTGAAACTCGGCGACGCCACGCGGAACAGCTTCGCGGTGCTGATCTATCCGGCATCCGCGCCCTGGCACGCCCGATCCGCCACCCAGCTCCAGCTCCACTCCGCCACCGGCCATCTCATCGCCGAGGCTCGGCTGTCCATCGCGTGCTCCGGTTCGGCGATGGTGTGGCCGCATCGGGTGTTCGGACCGGACCGGCTGCGGCAGGCGGGGGCCGAGGGGTATGTGCTGGTGCGCGACCCCGGCTGCCGGCTGTTCGGCTACCACGGGCTGATGGACGACCGGGGCGGGTTCTCGCTGGATCACATGTTCGGGTTCTGAGGGGCCGACGGGGCCGTGCCCCCCGTCATGGCGGCCGCAGGGCCGCCACCCACGTCTTTTCGGGGCGATGCGGAAGGTCAACCGGCCCGCAGGCGTGCCGTCCGGTGACACACCGCATACAATCCTGGCATCCCAAGGCCGGTTCTGGTCCTCTGGACACGTTCCATCACGGAGTCGCGTCCCATGGCCCTTGTCATCACGGTCGCGCAGCAGAAGGGCGGCACCGGCAAGACCACGCTCGCCGCCAACCTTGCCGCGGCCCTCGCGGCCGATCGCCGGGTTGCCATCCTCGACATCGATCCGCAGCGCAGCCTGACGCGCTGGCATCAACTGCGCGCCGATCGGGACAAGCCGGCGGCGGCGATCACGTGCTCGGATGTCTCCGGCTGGCGCCTGGCCACGGAACTGGAGCGGTTGAAACGCGACCACGACGCCATCCTGATCGACAGCCCGCCGCGGATCGACACCGACGCCCGCCTGACCATCCGCGCCGCCGACCTGATCCTGGTGCCGGTGCAACCCAGCCTGCCCGATGTCTGGGCGGCCGAGGGGACATTGAAGCTCGCCACCGATGAGCGTCGGAAGGTCGCGATCGTGCTGAACCGCGTGCCGGCGACGTCGAAGCTGCGGGACTCGATCGTGGCCGACCTGACCGGGCGAGGCCTGACACTGTTGCATACCGGCATCGGCAACCGCGCCGGTTTCGCGCATGCGTTCGCGCAGGGCTTGGGGATTACGGAAGCGGCCCCACGTTCCACCGGCGCCAGGGAGCTGCGCGCCTTACTCGACGAAGTGATGGAGTTGACCCGATGACGGCGTATTTTCTGATGAAGGCCCTGCACGTGCTGTGCGCCGTCGTATGGATCGGGGGCATGTTCTTCGCGATCATGGTCCTGCGGCCGAGCCTGGCGGTGCTGGAACCGGCGCAGAGGCTGGCGCTGCATGGGCAGGTGTTCCAGCGGTTCTTCAAGATCGTCTGGCACGTGATGCCGCTGAGCATCCTGAGCGGCTATGCCATCATCTTCGCCGTCTTCGGTGGCATGGCCGGCGTGCGCTGGTCGGTCCATGTGATGACGTTGCTGGGCCTGATCATGGGCGCGGTGTTCGTGTTCCTGTATTTCGTACCGTATCGACGCTTCATGGCCGCGACCGACGGGCCGTCCAAGGCGGCGGCGGTGGATGTGATCCGGAAGCTGATCACGGTGAACCTCGCGATCGGCGCCGTGACGATCGTGGTGGCGCATCTCAGGTAAGGGTGGTGCTGGGGTTTACCCCGCACCCGGGCGCTCCCCCTATAGGGGGATCTGTTCGGGACGGCCGGTGTTCGCGGAACGCAGGATCGCTTCGAAGACCTCCACGCCGTGCAGGATTTCCGAAAGCGGCGTGGGGAATGGGCGGGCTGCCTCGATCGCGGCGGCGAAGGCTTCCAGTTCCGCGGTCAGCATGTTGAAGCCGGGGGTTTCCGTGACCTCGGGCTTGCCGGTCGCGCGGTGTTCGCCCGCCACGGCCGGGATCAGGCGGAAGGTCGCCATCGGGTGGCCGAGGATTTCCGCGAACCCGCCCGTCCCATAAACCGCCATCCGATAGTTCGGCGTCGCGGCGGTTGAGCAGAACACGTGCCCGGACGCCCCGTTCGCGAACCGCAGCAGAATATCCGTCGTATCATCCGCGAGCGTCGCGGCGCGTCGGCTCACCTGGGCGAAGACCTCCCGGATCGGGCCGTTCAGGTCGATCATCCCATCGATCAGATGCACGCCGATCGCCGTCATCGCACCGCCGGGGCTCTCGGTCGCCTGGGCGCGCCAGGCGTCCTGGGTCAGGGCCAGGCCATGCAGGGCCGTCTGTTCGGCGCTGATCGTGGCGATCGTGCCCAACCGCTCCCGGATCGCGGTCTTGAGCAGCGCCATCGAGGGATGGAACCGACGGTTGAACCCCACCCCCAGCACGATCCCCGCGCGTTCGGCGGCGGCCAGGGAGGCTTCGGCCTCCCGCACCGACAAGGCGAATGGCTTTTCCACGAAGACATGCTTCCCGGCCGCCGCCGCCCGGGCGATCTGGTCGGCATGGGTGCTGTGCGGGGTGGCGAAGACGACGGCGTCGATGGCCGGGTCACGTAGGATCGTTTCCAGGTCGCCGACCCAGCGCAGGCCGCGTTCGGCGCAGTAGTCCGCGACCGTCGCCTGGGTGCGGGTGTGGGCGGTGGTGAAGCGGATGACGGTGCTGGCCTGGACGCTGTCGGCCAGGTTGCGGCCCCACCAGCCCAGGCCCACGATGGCCGCTCGAATCATGGTTCTTGTCCCTTGGTGACTTCCGCCATGAAATCAGTGACGAAGCGGTGCATCGTATCGGCCCGCGCGCGCGCCATCGCCTGTCCGGCCGGCGTGCGGAAGCCGTCGGCGACCTTGAACAGTTTGGCCGGGAAGTGGTCGATCGCATAGCGGCGGTCGTCCAGCCCACGATGCTGTGCCGCGGGATCGTCCGGGTCATACAGTTGTGATCCCATCCGGCCGCCAGTGTAGAAGCACCGCGCGATGCCGATGGCGCCGATCGCGTCCAGTCGGTCGGCGTCCTGGAGGATGCGGGCCTCCAGCGTCCGCGGTTCGATGGCAGCGGAGAAACTATGCGCCTCGATCACATGCGCGAGGGCGTCGATCCTGTCGGGGGTCCAGCCCAGGCCTGCGGCAATCTCTCGCGCCCGTTCGGCGGCGAGGCGGGAGGCCTGGGAACGCAACGGCGAGTCCTTCTCCACCGCTACGCAGTCATGCAACAGCACGGCGGCGCAGACCATTTCGGCATCGGCCGCCGGCTCGGTTGCGGTGATGGCGGCGGCGTTCCGCCAGACGCGCATGATGTGGGACAGGTCGTGCGAGCCGTCGGTCCCGGCGGGGCCGAGTTCGGCGATCAGGCGAGCGGCGAGGGCGTGGTAGGGGGAAAATGAGTAGTACGGCGAACAACAACTAGCGGACATGCGGGTATACCAAGCGGTTGCTCGCCGGATGATACCGTGAAATCGTGGCACGACCTATCAGGTCGCCCGGCGCGGCCCTCACGGGACAGTCTGCACCTCCGCCCAGACTTGCCTCTGAGTTCCGCGGACGATTGTATCAAAGATGTTAGAGGCCGTAAGCTTAACGACAGTGCCAGTCGGGAGAACGCCGACACTGGGCACCGCGTTGAAGTACTCTGGGGTGTCTTTAGGCATCGACGCACGAAGCGTGAGGTTTGCTGTCGTTACATAGGTAACTCCTGCCTTCAACTCAGAGAATTTCAATCTGCTACCACCCTGCGGGGAAAGATTGGACAGGGATGTTTCATCCTGATGATTCCCCAAAAAAATAACCCCAGCACGCGTAGACCGAGCTGCCGGGTTGCTTCCAATCGGTTGTAGGTAGGATGTCAAAGCGTCAGATGGCACATTGGGGTTGACGGTCGGGACCGCGGCAACGGAAACGGCCGACCCGGACGGGCCTGTCACGGCACCGGTGTCCGACGGGCGATCCGCGGCACTGATTCGCCTTTCCAGGCTCGCAATTTTTTTATTGATCTCATCGAACACCACTGCAGCAACATCATTTTTTTTCGCCAATACTTTCTCTATTTGCTGCAGATCGCATGACCAACTATCGTGGGTAAATTTACAGGATTCTATCCTCAAGCCAACGAGATGCTGAACACCCAACAAAAACAGGATGCCCGCGACCGCATAACTGAAAGGAGCGAGAGCTTTATCCATTACGATGGACGATACGCTAGCGGCGGTGGGCTTTGACGGCCCATTGCTCGCGTCAGTGCTCGTCCCACCACCCTGCTGACCTGACATGAAGATCTCTCCACGCGACTGACCCGCCTCCGCTCAAAGTATCACCCCGAGCGGGTCATATGTTTCTATATCGTTTTATATTAATTTCCGACACAGATATGTCAACACGATCGGCGCGGGCCCTGATGCGGATGGAATTGCTCTATGCTCCGCGCGTCGGCCATTCATCGGCAACAAAAAGGGGCGCTACGGCGCCTTGAACCTGCGTCCAGTATCCCAGAACATAGCAATATTCGAACGTGTGCGAAGGAAACCACGACAATGAGCCAAACCGACTCCCCTTGGGAACTCGTCTGGGACAGCCAGAGCGGCGTCTCCGAATGCCCGACCTGGGACGCGGCCAACCGGCGGCTGCTGTTCTGCGACATTCCGGGCAAGAAGATCAACGCGCTCTCGGTCGACACCGGCGCGCGGGAGACGTGGGAGTTCCCCGAGGTTGTCGGCAGTTTCGGCCTCTGCCGGTCCGGCCAATGGGTCGTGGCGCAGCGGCATCGCGTCGTGCTGTTTGACCCGAAGCTCAAGCGGATCACGCGGCTGACGATGCCGATCGAGGAACCCGCGACCAACCGGCTGAACGACGGCAAGGTCGGGCCGGATGGGGCGTTCTGGGTCGGCTCGATGGATGAGAATTCGCCCCGTCAGCCGCTGGGGTCACTGTATCGCGTGACCGCGGATGGCAAGGTGGAGAAGCGGTCGGAGGGCTACGCGGTGTCGAACGGGCTGGCGTGGTCGCCGGATGGGCGGATCATGTACCACTCGGATTCGACCGCGGCGATCATCCAGCGCTGGGATTTCGATCCGGCGACCGGGGCGATGTCGAACCACCGAATCATCGCGAAACTGTCGAATGAGGAAGGCCGCCCGGATGGCGCGGCGGTGGACATGGATGGCAACTACTGGTCGGCTGGTCCTTCGGCGGGGTGCATCAACTGTTTCTCTTCCGAGGGGAAGTTGCTGACGAAACTGGCCTTCCCGGTGCCAGGTCCGACGATGCCGGCCTTTGCCGAGGGGCATATGTACGTGACGTCATTGCGGGAGGGGAAGTCGGCGGCGCAGTTGGAACAATTCCCGACGCTGGGCGGGTTGTTCCGGTGCAAGGCACCGGCCGTGGGGGCGCCGGTTTCTTTGTTCGCGGACTGATACCAACCAGCTTTGCGGTTGACCCTTGTCGTCGCCCCCTCGTCTTGGTGGCAGCAGGGCCACCACCGACGACTTTGCTGTCAGAAACAGGGGAAGTCGTGGGTGGCGGCCCTTCGGCCGCCATGACGAGGGGGGTGGAGGCGTCGGCTGCGGCGGCCCCGCCCCTTCAAACCACCGCGGGCAGGTCCGCGGTCAGCGCGCGCAGATCGTCCTCGTTCAACGTCTCCTTCTCCAGCAACCGCTGAGCGGTGAGTTCGAGAACGGAGCGGCGGGCGCGGAGGATATCGAGGGCGCGGTCCAGCGCCTCATGCACGATCCGGCGCACTTCCTCATCGATCGCATCGCTCGATGCATCGCCGAACTCCCGCGTCTGGCCGAACATCTGCGCGGAGGGACCGCCCAGGAATGACCGCTGGTCCGCCTCATAGGCCACCGAGCCCAAGCGGTCGGACATCCCGTAACGGGTGACCATCGAGCGCGCGATATCGGTGACCCGGCGCAGGTCATCGGCCGCGCCGGTGGAGAAATGACCGAACACCACCAGTTCCGCGGCGCGCCCGCCCAGCAGGACGGCCATCTTGTTCTCCAGCTCCTGTTTGGTCATCAGGAACCGGTCCTCGGTCGGGCGCTGGATCGTGTAGCCCAGGGCACCGATGCCGCGCGGAATGATCGAGACCTTGTGGACGGTATCCGATCCGGGCAGCGCCATCGCGACCAAAGCGTGGCCCATCTCGTGATAGGCAACGACCTCCCGCTCCTTCGGGTTCAGCAGGCGGTTGCGCTTTTCCAGACCGGCAACAATCCGTTCGATCGCGTTGTTGAAGTCCTCCATCGTCACCGCCTCGGCCCTCCGGCGGGTGGCGAGCAGGGTTGCCTCGTTCACCAGGTTGGCGAGGTCAGCGCCGGTGAAGCCGGGGGTCAAAGCGGCGATGTCCTCGGGGTTGATGTCGGCGCCGAGTTTGGATTTCTTCAGATGCACGTGCAGGATCTGCACGCGGCCGACCTTGTCGGGGCGATCCACCAGCACCTGGCGGTCGAAGCGTCCCGCGCGC
>CANJSR010000216.1 GCA_947476855.1 Acetobacteraceae bacterium | reverse complement strand
GACAGGGCGTTCAGCTTGGTGGGGTTGTCGAAGATCAGCCAGCCAATGGGGCCTTTCTTCTCCGCGCGGATCAGTCCGGATGTCAGGTTCATTGCGGTGTCTTGCCTTCTGTTGACGGGTCGGGGGGTGGTGCGGCGTCCCCGGGTGCCCAATGGATACGGCGGGCGGGCCGGGTCATCAATGGTGAGGGGAGTACGGCCGGACGGCGGCCATCAGATGATCGGTCGGCGCAAGGCGCGGTCCCTGCCCGTCATCGGCCGGGGGGACGATGATCACGCCCCAGTCCGGCAGCGTCCGCAAGGAAGCCTGGGCCATGGGGTGGTCGAGCAGCGGCTGGTTCAGCGATGGGCCGACGATGACCGGCGTGCGGCGTCCGATCGCCTCGGCCACCACGGACAGGGCCAGCGTGTCGGCGATCCCATGCGCCAGCTTGTTCAGGGAGTTGAAGCCGCAGGGCGCGAACAGCACGACCCCGCGCGGCGGGCGGGGGCGGATGGCCAGGTCGAAATAGGACTCGACAACCTGCGCCCCGGGGACGTCCGCGAGTTCCCGCCCCGAGACCACGCGGGCGGCGTTCGGCGTCGGGATCGCGATGACCGTGGTGAAATCCAGGTCCAGAAGGCCCCGGAGCAACTCCGGCCCGCGGGCGGCGGTCGTGGTGCCGCTGAGGATCAGGTAGGCGACGTCGAAGCGTTCTTCGGTCATGGCGTGGGTTCCCTCCGGTCCCGGTATGTTGCATCCGTTGGGGCATGGTCGGAAGCTCCGCCCGTTCGACCTGACCGGAGGGTGCCGATGCGAACCATCAATGTCCTGAGCCTTGTCCGCACCAGCGCGGCCGATCGCGCGATGATCGCGGCGGTCGATCCCGCCATCCGCCTGACCGACGCCGGCGGCTGGTTCGATGGGGAGTTCCGGGAGACCTGGCCCGCCTTCACCGCGACCCGCTACCTCGCGCCTGGGTCGAATGGGTCCGGCACGCGGGCGGACCGGGACCGGATGCTGGCCGAGGCCGAGGTGATCCTGGGCGGCTGGCCCTTCCCGCTCGACCTGCGGGCGCGGTCGCCGAAGCTGAAATGGTTCCACCAGCGGCCCGCGGGGGCGAGCAACCTGCTGACCGGGGACCTGTGGGGCAGCGATGTCCTGGTCACGACCTCGCGCGGCCTGGGGAACACGCTGGCCATGGCGGAGTACGCCGTCGCCGGGATCATGCACCTCGCCAAGGGCCTGCACCGGGTCGAGGTCGAGCGGGCATCGGGCCAGTTCAACCACCGCGCCTACCGGCCCTTGCTGCTGGAGGGCAAGACGGTGCTGGTCGTCGGCGCGGGCGGGATCGGGCTGCCGGTCGGGCGGCTCTGTGCCGCGCTGGGGATGCGGGTCGTGGGCACCCGCCGCCACCCCGAACCGGGCGCGCCATTCCCGCCTGGGTTCAGCGAACTGGTGGGGGCGGGGGACCTCGACCGGCTACTGCCGGACGCGGATTTCGTGGTGGTCGCCTGCCAATGGACGCCCGAGACGACCAACCTGTTCAACGCCGCCCGCTTCGCCGCCATGAAGCCAGGCAGCGCCCTGGTTAACGTCGCGCGGGGGGAGATCGTGGACGAGGACGCGTTGGCCGATGCCCTCGCCCGGGACCACCTGCGCGGGGCGGTCATGGACGTCTATGTGGGCGAGTTCGAGCGGCCCCCGAGGCACCGGCTCTGGTCCGATCCGCGGGTGATGATCACGCCGCATGTCTCCAACGCCAGCGACCAGGACCGGCATGGGGCGATCGAGCTGTTCCGCGACAACCTGGCCGCCTATGTGGCGGGGCGGCCGTTGCGGAACGTGCTGGACTGGAAGCTCGGGTATTAGGTGGGCGGGTGCATCCGGGGCAGGACGGGTCCCGTTCCGTCGGCCCACAGGACCATCCGGCGCCACAGCCGGCGCAGGCCACAGGCCATGTCCTGCGTGAGAAGTTGCTGACCCTTGATCGAGAGTTCCATCGTTCTGGCGCAACCGCTGAGGAAATCGTCGTTCTGCATCTGGGTCGTCCTCGTCCAGTGTCGGGGAGGCTTTGATGCAACGCAACATACATGATGCGCGATTCTAAGGCAACTAAAATTTTCAATCCATTATTTGTGCAACTGTGGTGCCCGATAACACGCAGAAGGCTGAATATTCATCATCAGACGATCTCGCCCTCGAAGGGCGGCAGCAGATCCGGGGCTTCGAACTCCAGCACCCACAGGTCCGGATCGACCTTCACGCGGCGGTCGACATAGGCGTTGACGGTTTCCTGATCGACCGCGCCGGGGCCGGTGGCGCGCATCCAGGCCAGGCCGCCGGTCTTGCCGCGCACCTGGGACAGCACGCTCATGCCCTCTCGCCCATGCAGCACCACCAGCACGCCGCCGGCGTCGGGATCGCCCTTGCGCAGCACCATCCCCGGCCGCCCGTCCTTGTCCCCGAGGCGGAGCGCGATGCTGACCCATAGTCCCGCCTTGACCCGAGGTTCCGGTTCCATGCCGTGTCTCCTCTATGGCAGGGCCAGGCCGCCGCCCTCGATGGGCAGGGCATGGCCGTTGATCCCGCGCGACTCGGGCCGGAGCAGCCAGGCGACGGCGTCGGCGATCTCCTCGGGCGTGGCGACGCGGCCATTGGGCACGCCGGCGGCCGCCTGTTCGGGGGTGATGCCGAGTTCCCGGTAGCGCTGGTGCGCCATGTCGGTGTCGACCCAGCCGGGGCAGAGCGCGTTGACCGTGATCCCCCGCGCCGCGACGGCCAAAGCGAGCGCCCGGGTCAGGCCAACGACTCCGTGCTTGGCGGCGCAATAGGCGGTCTGGTCGGGGACGCCGCGAAGGCCCAGCACGGAGGCGATGTTGACGATCCGCCCCGTCCCGTCGGGCAGTTTCGGCACGGCGGCCTTGCAGCAGTAATAGGTCCCATTGAGGTTGGAGTTCACGATCGCGTGCCAGAGCGCATCGTCGCCCTCCAGCGTGTTGGACCCGGCGATGCCCGCGCAGTTGACCAGGGCGTCCAGCGTGTCGATCCGCTCGAACAGTTGTTTCACGGCGGTTGGATCGGCCACGTCGCAGGCAACGAAATCAGCGTCCGGCGTGGCTGGGGCGTGGCGGGCGATGGGGATGACGTGCCAGCCATCCGCCCGCAGGCGGGACGTGACCGCCCCGCCGATGCCG
Organism: Acetobacteraceae bacterium; assembly: GCA_947476855.1. The sequence continues at coordinate 4,781 of CANJSR010000216.1, read as the reverse complement.
CGCGTGCCGCCGGTGACGAGGGCGGTTTTCACTGCGCGGTGCCTCCGCCATCGACGGGCATGATGACGCCGGTGATGAAGGAGGCGGCGTCGGAGGCGAGGAAGGCCACGACCTGGGCGATTTCCTCGGGTTCGGCGAAGCGGCCGAGCGGGACGCCGGCGCGGTAGAATTCGTGGGATGTGGTGGGGTAGCGGGTGGGGTAGGTGGCCGACAGGTCGGTGATGACCTGGGACAGCATGGCCGTGTCGGTGCTGCCGGGGGCGATGCAGTTCACGCGGATACCGGACTTGGCCCAGTCCAGCGCGGCGGATCGGGACAATTGCGCGATGGCGGCCTTGGAGGCGCCGTAGGCCGCGCTCACCTGCTTGCCGATCAGCGCCTGGTCGGAGGCGATGTTGACGATCGCCCCCTTGCCGCGCGCCGCCATGCCGGGGATGACCGCGGCCATGAGCGCGTAGGCGGCGAAGAAATTGACCCGGAACACGCGTTCGAGTTCGGCCAGCGGCGTTTCGGTGACCGCGCCGAGGACGGTGATGCCGGCGTTGTTCACCAGGATGTCGATGGGTTCGTTCTCGGCGACCAGGCGGGCCAGGCGGGTTTCCAGCGTGGCTGTGTCGGAGAGGTCGAATTCCGGCAGGTCCACACCGATGACCGTCACCCCGTCCCGTTCCAGCACGCGCGCGATGGCGCCGCCGATGCCGCCCCGATGTCCGGTGACGATGGCGCGCCGTCCGGCGAGTCCATAGCTGATCCGAGGGTCCGTGGGCGGTTGCATCTTGCCTCCTGTCGGTGCGGTGCCATTCTGCGGTGAACGCGGGCGGGATGCTACAGAGAGGTTGCGAGGGTGGGGATGGGGGCGCGTGGGATGGACCGATCCTCACCGGACATGGGGTTGGACCGTGTGGATTTTTTGGTGGGGGGTTTTGGGGGGGGAGTTCTCACCGGGCATGGGGTCGTGGTGGGGGGAATATTCCGTTCTTGGGATGTTGGGCTCACCGGGCATGGGGTCGGGTCATGGGGAAAATTCCTTTCTTCTCCCTCCCCCCTTGAGGGGGAGGGTTGGGGTGGGGGGTTGGTGCCCCCCGGTCGGTGCGGTTGCTTACCCCCCACCCCAGCCCTCCCCCTCAAGGGGGGAGGGAGTTGTAAGTTCCTAGTTTGTTCTGATATAGTCCCCCCTGCCCTGCCTAGGCAACCGTCGCGTGCGGCCTCGTGCTGACCCTCTCCCATATCGGCCGCCGCTTTCCTGGCGGAACCGAGGCCCTCCGGGACATCTCCCTCCGCCTCCACCCCCATGACTTTCTCGCCCTCCTCGGCCCCTCCGGCTGCGGCAAGTCCACGCTGCTGCGGCTGATCGCTGGCCTCGACCAGCCGGATGCCGGGACCCTGTCCTGGTTGGACGGCCACGCGCCCGGGCCGGGGGAGATCGGCTATGTCTTCCAGGACGCCACCCTCCTGCCCTGGGCCAGTGCGGCCGAGAACGTCTACCTCCCCCTCCGCCTGCGCGGCGTCCCGCGGCAGGCAGCCCAGCCCGCCATCACCGCCGCGCTTGCCCGGGTCGGCCTGACCGGGTTCGAGGCCGCGCTGCCGCGACAGCTCTCCGGCGGCATGCGCATGCGTGTTTCCATCGCCCGCGCGCTGGTGACGAAGCCAAGGGTCCTATTGATGGACGAACCCTTCGCCGCCCTCGATGAGTTCACCCGCCACCGGCTGCAACTGGACCTGCTGGGGCTGTGGCGGGACCTCGGGACGACGATCGTCTTCGTCACCCATTCGATCTACGAGGCCGCGTTCCTCGCCCGCCGCATCGTGCTGATGACCCCTCGCCCGGGCCGGATCGAGCGGGAGATCGCGTCTCCATTGACCGAGGGGCGGGACATCCGCATGGACCCCGCCTATGCCGCCCTGGTGCGGGAGATCTCGGGCGCCATGGAACAGGCGCAGGCCAACTCATGAAGCCCGCTTTGCTCCCCGCCGCGTTTGGCCTGCTGGCCCTGGCGATCTGGGAAGGCGCGGTGCGCCTGGCCCACATTCCCGACTATCTGTTGCCTGGTCCGATCGCCATCGTCGGGGCCTTCGTGGCGGACCCGTGGGGGCTGATGGTCTCCCTGGGCTCGACTCTGGCGGTGACCTTCGCGGCGCTGGTGGTGGCGGCGGTGCTGGGCGTGGCGATGGCGCTGGCGATGGCGGCCAGCCGCTGGGCCGAGGCCGCGATCCAGCCCTGGGCCATCGTGTTGCAGGTGACCCCGCTGCCGGCAATCGCGCCTCTGATCATCATCTGGGTGGGGGATCCATTCACCTCCCTGGTCGTCTGCGCGGTGGTGGTGGCGTTCTTCCCGGTCTTCGCCAACACGGCCACGGGGCTGGCTTCGCCGCCGTCCGAGCTGGCGGATCTGTTCCGGTTGTACGGGGCGGGGCGGGCGAGGACGCTGTTCCTGCTGCGGCTGCCGGCCGCGCTGCCGTTCTTCCTGACCGGGTTGCGGATTTCCGGCGGGCTGGCGCTGGTAGGCGCGGTGGTGGCGGAGTTCGTGGCAGGCTCGGGCGGGTTCGCGTCTGGGTTGGCGTACCGGATCATGGAGGCGGGGTATCGGTTGCAGGTGCCTCGGATGTTCGCGGCGTTGGTGCTGCTGTCGCTGGCGGGGATTGTGATCAACGCGGGGTTGGGGGCGTTCGGGCGGGCGGTGATGCGGTGGCGGGGTGATGCATGAACAGGTTGCTGGTGTTTGGGTTGGGGTACTCGGGGCGGGCGATGGCGGAGCTGGCGGTTGCGGCCGGGTGGGAGGTGGTTGGGACGTCGCGGAAGGTGGAGGTAGCCCCCGCTTTCCTGGAGGGAGGGAGGCAGGATCCCCCCGGACCGCGCCCCCACGCCCCCCCTCCCCTTGAGGGAGGGGGCTGGGGGGAGGGGTCTCGCGGCACTGTCCGGGGGGTATCACCCCTCCCCCCAACCCCCTCCCTCAAGGGGAGGGGGGGCGTGGGGGTTACCGCCTTTGCCTCCGCCCACGCCGCCATTGCCGGGGCGACCCATATCCTTGCCACAGCCGCACCGGGGCAGGAGGGTGACCCGGTGCTGGCGCTGTACGCCGACGCCATCCGCGCGGCGCCAAACCTCCGCTGGATCGGCTACCTCTCCTCGACCGTCGTCTACGGAGACCGCGGCGGGGCCTGGGTGGAGGAAGACACCCCCCCAGCCCCCTCCCAGGACCGGGGCCACCGCCGCCGAACCGCCGAGATCGCGTGGGAAGGCTTTGCCGACCTGTGCGCGGTGGATATTTTCCGCCTCGCCGGCATCTACGGGCCGACCCGATCCATGTTTGACGACCTGCGGGACGGCCGAGCGCGACGGATGGTGAAGCCGGGACACGCGTTTGGGCGGATCCATCGAGATGACATCGCCCGCGCCGTGCTGGCCGCCATGTCCCAGGACCGTCCCCCGGGCACCCGCGTCCTGAACCTGAACGACGACGAACCGGCCGAAAGCGCCGTCGTGGTGACCGAGGCGGCGCGCCTGTTGGGCCTGCCCTTGCCGCCGGAGGTCGCCTTCGAGGCCGCTCTCCCCGCCATGTCCCCCATGGCCCGCAGCTTCTGGGCCGAGAACCGCAAGGTCGCCTGCCGCCAGACCAAGGCGGCTCTGGGGATCGAGTGGCTCTACCCGACCTACCGAGAAGGCCTACGCGCCATCCTGGCCGAGGAGAACAGCGACCGTCCGGCGTAGCAGCGCCAGGTCCGAGGGCCGGGACAGCCGGTGATCCCCGTCCTTGATCAGGATGACCTCGACATCGGTGGACACCGCCTGCTGGGCGATGGTCAGCGCCAGTTCCCACGGCACATCGGGGTCCGCCTGGCCGTGCAGCAGCCTGATTGGGCACGCAATCTGAAGCGCACCGGTCAGGACGTGGTGCTGTGCCCCATCCTCGATCAGCTTCATCGTGATGGGCGTGGGTTCGCCGTATTGGCTGGGCACATACAGGATGCCGTCCCGCTTCAGGGTCGCCTGTTCGGCCGGCGCCATCGCGTCCCACATCAGGCGCTGGGTGAAATCGGGGGCCGCGGCGATGCCGACCAGGGCGGCAATGCGCTCGGGGCGGGCGAGGGCCGTCAGCAGCGCGATCCAGCCGCCCATCGATGATCCGACCAGGATCAGCTTCCCCGTCGTCAGCCGGTCGATCGCCACCAGCGCGTCCGCCGCCCATTCGCCGATGGTGCCATCGGTAAACGCCCCGTCGCTCGCCCCGTGGCCGGAGTAGTCGAAGCGCAGCATCCCCAACCCGCGTTCGGCCGCGAAGGCCGCGAGGCTGGTGGCCTTGTCGCCCGCCATGTCGCTGCGGAACCCCGGCAGGAAGACGATGGTCGGGCCGGTTCCCTCCACCCGCGCCCAGGCCAGATGGGTGCCGTCGCCGCGATCCAGGCGGCCGGTCGTCTCCGTCATGTCAGTGCCCATCACCGGATGGGCGCGGGGCGGTTTCCAGCGCGCTCAACCGCGCCTCCAGCACCGACAGGCGCATCGTGACCTCGGCGAGGCGCGCCTCGGCGGCTTCCTGGCCGGCCCGGGCATTGGCGGCGAGTTCGGCGATCGCGTCGAATTCATCCCGCCGGATCAGGTCCAGCCGGCGGATCGTCTCATCGACGCGGGCCTTGACCATGGCCTCGGCTTCCTCACGCAGGCCGGCCAGGGCCGAGATCGCGCCTCCGGCCACGCCGGCGAGGTCGTCGAAAATGCGGGGGCGGTCGGCCATCGGTGATCTCCTGGATGGAACGTCGTGCTTTCAACAGGCAAGCCGGGTCCG